>JAVLFO010000260.1:0-16241 GCA_046052805.1 Aquabacterium sp.
TGTGTATAAGAGACAGGCCGTGGCCTTGGCCATGGCGCAAGGGGCGCTCTCGCGCAGCCATGCCGATCTGGCCGTGGCCGTGACGGGCGTGGCGGGGCCCAGCGGCGGCTCGGCCCTCAAGCCCGTGGGCACGGTTTGGTTTGCCTGGGCCATGCGGGGCGGTGCCTTGCACGCCGAGCGCCGCTTGTGGCCGGGCGACCGCGCCGCGGTGCGTGCAGCCACCGTGGCCCATGCGCTGGCGGGGGTTTTGGCGCGCGCTGTGCCTTTGTGATGTGACGCCGGAATATGCCTGTGACGGCTGCTTGAACGCCGCCTTCTGCGTTTTGCGCAGATGCTCAGAACAAAAAAGTTGTTTTGCGCATAAGCAGCAATGATCAAAATGCACTCTCCGCATGAAGAGAGGGCGCCATGAATTTCCAGCAACTGCGATCTGTCCGCGAGGCCGTGCGCCGTGGCTTCAACCTCACCGAGGTGGCCCTGGCCCTGCACACGTCCCAGCCGGGCGTGAGCCGCCAGATCCGTGAGCTGGAAGACGAGCTGGGCATTGAGCTGTTTGTGCGTGCCGGCAAGCGCTTGACAGGGCTGACCGAGCCGGGCGGCCAGGTGCTGCCCATCATCGAACGCCTGCTGGCCGATGCCGACAACCTCCGCCACGCCGCCCGTGATTTTTCGCAGCACGACATCGGCCAGCTCTCGATCGCGGCCACCCACTCGCAGGCACGCTATGCCTTGCCCTCGGCCGTGCGCGACTTCCGCCAGCTCTACCCCCAGGTGTCGCTCAACCTGCACCAAGGCTCGCCCAAGCAGGTGGCCGAGATGCTGTTGTCTGGCGAAGCCGACATTGGCATTGCCACCGAAGCGTTGACGCAATACGAACAGCTGGTGACGCTGCCTTGCTACCGCTGGACGCACAGCGTGGTCGTGCCGCCCAAGCACCCTTTGCTCGACGGGCAGGCCTTGACCTTGCAGCGCTTGGCACGCTTCCCCTTGGTGACTTATGACGCGGGCTATACCGGCCGTTCACACATCGACGAAGCCTTTGCCCGCGAGGGGCTCAAGCCCAGCATCGTTTTGACCGCCATGGACGCCGACGTCATCAAGACCTACGCTGAGCTGGACCTGGGCGTGGGCATCGTGGCCTCGATCGCCTTTGACGAAGAGCGCGACCGCAACCTGCGCGCCATCGATGCCGGCCACCTGTTCGCCGTCAACATGACGCGGCTGGCCTTCCGGCGCGGCGCCTTTTTGCGCGCCTATGTGTACGCGTTCATCGAGACCTTTGCGCCGCCCTTGACCCGCAGGGTGGTCGAGCAAGCGGCTGTTCACGAAGGTCCTGTCGAAGACGACGTGGGCCTGTGAAGGCACCACGGGGCATCACACCAGGGGTGGCCGTCGGGGAGGGCCCATCAGTTGCTCGAGCGCCCGGTCGATCACCAAGCCCCACAGGCTGTAGAGCACCGAGCTGATCAAGGCGCCGCCAAAGCCCGCCACCTGAAACCCGTCCAGCAGGCCTGAGGCCATTTGGAAGGTCAATGCATTGATCACAAACAAGAAGAGCCCCAGCGTCAACACCGTGACGGGCAGGGTCAGCAAGATCAACAAAGGCCGCACAAAGGCGTTGAGCAGCCCGATCACCAGCGCCGCCCACAGGGCCGCGCCAAAACCCGACACGCGCACGCCCGTGTCCCACTGAGTCAGGCACACCAAGCCGGCGGCCAGCAAGAGCCAACGCAAAATCAATTTCATGGTGTGTGAAGGATAGCCGAGCAGCGGCTTCGCTCTGGCGAAAGCCCGGGTTCATCTGGTGGCGGCACTTTGTTGCCTTCAGTTACGGTGTCCACGTGCCGATATGAGCGCATGTGGCCCGCCTGGGTGCCTGGTCACGACTGCCCACCTTTTGCTGGACATGCACCGTGCCTGTTGTGATGACCCTGTCGATTGAGCGACTTGCCCTGGGCTGGCCTCAGGTCGGGTGCGCGCGGATGGAGACGGCATGGCCCTGAAGCTCAAGGTCGTCTCTCGGTGGTTCTTCAACGTGCTGGTGGTGGCGGTTTTCGCCAACTTCACCCTGCTGATGCTGATCCGCAGCGCCTATTTGTCGGCCGAACAGTCCGCCCGAAGGCGCGATGAGACCTTGCGTGTGGTGGCCCAACTGCAGCGAGAAACGGCCTTGCTGCGCCGCCTGGTGAGCTCGTACACCAGCACCGCTGACCCGCGTTATTTGCTGTCGTATTACGACGTGCTGGCCATCCGCGAAGGCAGCAAGCCCGCGCCAGATGGGGCCGATCAGGGCGCCTATTGGGACGAGGTGATCGCCGGCCAGCGCAAGCACCAGATACCGGCCGGACGAGCGGGTGTATCGCTGGTGGCGCGCATGCGGGACCTTGACTTCAGCGTCGACGAGTTCAACGCCATCAACCAGATCCTCAAGGCCACCGAGTTGCTCAAAAAGACCGAGCAAGTGGCCTTTGCAGCCACCCAGGGCTTGTACGACCGCAAGCGTCAGGCCTATGTCTCTGAGGGCGAGCCCGACCTGGCCTACGCCAGCGAGTTGGTGCATGGCCCGGCCTACGAGGCGCAGGCGGCGGTGTTGTCGCAAGCCGTGTCTGCCTTGAGCGTGGCCACCGACCGCCGCACCGAGCAGGCCCGTGCGTCGGCCTCCAACTTGCTGGAGCGCTACATCTTGTTCGCCATTGGCATCAACCTGGCGGTGCTGCCGGCGCTGTTCTGGGCCTTGAACATGATCCGCTCACGCTTGCTCAACCCGGTCTCGCGCCTCAGCCGCGTGGCCCATGAGCTGGCTGATGGTGACTACGGCGCGCGTGCCAACGACCGCCAAGATTGGCTGCGTGAAATCGACACCTTGGGGGTCACGCTCAACGCCATGGCCCATGCTGTGCAGGCCGAGCTTGATCAGCGCGAGCGCGTTGAAGTGCAGCTGCGCGAGGCGCGTGACCAGGCCCAGGCGGCCACCGAGGCCAAGTCCATGTTCTTGGCCAACATGAGCCACGAGATTCGCACGCCCATGAACGCGATTTTGGGCATGACGCACCTGGCCTTGCAAACGCCTCTGGACGCGCAACAGCGCGACTACCTGTGCAAGGTGCAAGCGGCCTCGGGCATCTTGCTGGGCGTGATCAACGACATCTTGGACTTCTCGAAAATCGAGGCCGGCAAGATGACGCTGGAGTGCGCGCCTTTGTTGATCGAAGACGTGGTGGGCAACACCTTGATGCTGCTGCGTCAACGCGCCCAAGAAAAAGACATCGAGCTGTTGTGTCACTTCGCCGACCCGGTGCTTTTGGGCGAAGCCAGCATGGTCCATGGCGATGCCTTGCGGCTGGGGCAAATCCTGACCAACTTGGTCTCCAATGCCGTCAAGTTCACCCACCATGGCCACGTCAAGTTGAGCGTGTCACTGGCCTGGCGCCAGGGCGATCAACTGGGCTTGCACTTTGACGTGATCGACACCGGCATTGGCATGGACGAGGCGCAGCTCGCGGGACTGTTCCAAGAGTTCACGCAGGCCGATGGCTCGACCACGCGCCGCTATGGTGGCACCGGCTTGGGGCTGAGCATCAGCCGCCGTCTGGCCCAACTGATGGGTGGCGATATCGCTGTCAGCAGCCGTTTGGGCAAGGGCTCGGTGTTCAGCTTGCAGCTGCCCTTGATGCGCGCGACACAGGCCCCCCAAGACATCGGTCTGGTGGACGTGAGCACCCTGCGTGTGGTGGTGGTCGATGACCACACCGAGACGCGCCAAGCGCTGTGCAGCCTGTTGACGTCTTTGGGCGTGGGTGCGCAAGGCGGCTGGGTGCAGTCGTTCAGAGATGGCGAGTCGGCACTGGTGGCGGTGGCCGAGGCGGAGCAGGCCGGTGCGCCCTGCGATTTGATGATGCTGGATTGGGTGCTGCCGCGCATGGGTGGCGCGCAGGTGCTGGCCAGCATGCGCCAAGGCCACCCCGATGCACGGGTGGTGGTCATGTCGGCCTATGCGTGGGACTCGCTTGGGGGTGAGGTGGTCACGGCCGGCGCCCAAGGCTTCTTGCCCAAGCCCCTCTTGCCCGAGGCGGTGCGCAGCATGCTCACGCGCCTGCGCAACGGTGATGCGCCACAGACCGTCACGGTGGTGCGTGCCAGCGAGGGTCAGCGCCTGGACGGCTTGCGCGTGCTGCTGGTGGAAGACAACACCCTCAACCAGCAATTGGCCACCGAGTTGCTGTGCCGCCGAGGTGCGCGTGTCGACGTGGCCGGCAATGGCAGCGAGGGGCTTGAGCGCCTGCGGCAAAGTGGCCCCAGCGCTTATGACGTGGTCCTGATGGACTTGCAGATGCCCGTGATGGATGGCTACGAGGCCACACGCGCCATCCGTAACGACCCCGCACTGAAAGTGGTCCCGGTGCTGGCCATGACGGCCCATGCCATGGTGGAAGAGCGCGAACGCTGCTTGGCGCTGGGCATGCAAGGCCATGTCAGTAAGCCGATTGACCCCAGTGCGTTGTACGCAGCCCTGTTGCCCTATGTGCCAATGAACGTGGTGCCAGGGCCCGCGTCCACGCACAATGCACAGGAGAGCCGCGAGCCGTCCGCCGTGGCATTGCCAGGCGCGTCAGCGCCGCTGCCCTTCATCGATGGGCTGGACGCCAGGCTGGCCTTGTCTCGCTTCGATGGCGACCACGCGCTGTACCGCATCACCTTGCAAGCCTTTGCCCAACATGCCAAGACCTTGCTGACATGGCTACCGCAGGGCCTGGCCGATCATGACGAGCCGGCCTTGCTGCGCGAAGCGCACACCCTCAAGGGTTTGGCGGGCACGATCGGCCATGCCGTGCTGGCGCAGCAGGCTCAGGCCTTAGAGCTTGCGCTGCAAAGCCAGTCAGCCCATGCCATCCGCGATGTGCAGCAGGCCGCTGCCGTGGTGCAGACCACGCTGGCCGCCTTGACCCACAAGCTCACCACGCACCTGGCCCAAACCCAGACGCCGGTTGACCCAAGCCACACGGAGGTGCCACAGCACGAAGCCTCGGCCACGGACATCGACATGGCCTTGCGCTTGCGCACGCTGGCCGCCGATTGCGACAGCGAAGCCCTGGCCCTGTGGCGACAGCACCGCACCGACTTCGCGGCCTGGCTGCCGCCGCTGACGGCCTCGCGCTTGCACACCGCCTTGGAGCGCTGTGACTTCGATTCGGCCTTTGGCTTGCTCGGCGAATTGGATCTGCACAAGGCCCCCTCATGAGCACTGAATCCGCCTTGCCCACCGTGCTGGTGGTGGACGATGCTCCGGCCAACCTCAGCGTCTTGGCAGGCCTGCTCAACCGCGAGTACCGCGTCAAGCTGGCATCGTCGGGCGCCAAGGCGCTGGAGCTGGTTCAACGTGCACCGCCCGATGTGATCCTGCTCGACGTGATGATGCCCGACATGGACGGCTTCGAGGTCTGCCGCAGGCTCAAGGCCGACCCGGTCAGTGCACGCATCCCGATCTTGTTTCTCACCGCCATGAGCCAGCCTGAGGACGAGGCCAAAGGCTTTGCACTGGGCGGTGCCGACTTCATCCACAAGCCGATCAACCCGCCGATCGTGCATGCACGGGTGCGCACGCACTTGCGGATCAAGGCCTATCAAGACGCTTTGGCCGACCGCAACCGATGGCTTCAGGTCGAGCTGGTGAGCCGACTGGCGCAGCTCGACCAGCTGCGTGATGCGACCTTGCACGTGATGATCTCGTTCGCCGAGTTCCGCGACGAAGAGACGGGCAACCACGTCAAACGCACCCAAGAGTACGTGCGCACCTTGGCCACCTGGCTGCACGAACAGGGCTTGTGCCCGGATGAGCTCAGCCCTGAGCGCATCGACCACATCGCCCGCTCGGCCCCGTTGCACGACATCGGCAAGGTCGCCATCCCCGATCACATCTTGCTCAAGCCTGGCAAGCTCGACCCCGACGAGCTGGTCATCATGCGCACCCACGCCATGAAGGGTTGGGAGATGCTGCAACGCGCAGCCTTGCGCATGCCCGATGGCGACGCCGACTTCCTGCAAAGCGGCATGGAGATCGCTCGGTCGCATCACGAGAAGTGGGACGGCAGCGGCTACCCCGAAGGCTTGGCGGGCGAGCAGATCCCCTTGTCGGCGCGTCTGATGGCGGTGGCCGATGTGTACGACGCCCTCATCAGCGCACGGCCCTACAAAAAGCCCATGAGCCACGAGACTGCCGTGAGCTTCATCCACGAAGGCTCAGGCAAGCACTTCGACCCGCAGATCGTGCGCGCCATGGACGCCACATTGCCCCAGTTCGTGCAGATTGCCCAGACCTGGCGCGACGACTGAATACACACCGCCCGATGGGACCCACCATGACCGCACCCCAACACAGCAACGCCTCGACCATGTCCCCCGTGTTCAGCCTTGTCACTTCTGCCTGCTTGTGGGGCGCCCTGATGGCGTGCTGGCCGGGCGCGCAAGCGCAAGAGCTTTCTTACTCGGGCTTTGGCACCATCGGGTACGCCCAGTCCAACCAAGAGGCGCGCTATCAGCGCTTCATCGACGACAAGGGCACCTTCAAGCGGGACTCGATTTTGGGCGGTCAGGTCGATGCGCGCTTTGCACCCGAATGGTCGGCCACCGTGCAGGCCACCGTGGCGCCCTCTTTGGCCGATGACCACAAGCTCTCCCTGAAGGCCAGCTGGGCCTTTGTGTCTTGGCGACCGACCAACGATTGGCTGGTCAGGCTGGGCAAGCAGCGCGTGCCTTTGTTCCTCAACACCGAAAACCGCGATGTGGGCCAGACCTACGACCTGTTGCGCTTGCCCTCAGAGGTCTACAGCATCTCGCCCTCGACCGATCTGACGGGGCTGTCGGTGTCGCGCACCTGGCTGGGTGAGACCGGCGAGTGGACCTTCGACGCCTACTCGGGCAGCGGCAAGCTGGAGGTGCGCACTTCGTCGCGCGACCAGGGCCCCCGATACCTGCACGTCAAAACGCAGGCCACCGGCGCGGCCCTCAGCCTCAAGCTCGACACCGGCAGCACCTTGCGCGCCAGCGTTTATCACGCTGTCACGCGCCAGCGCAACGGCCAGCCCTTTGCCAACCGCTTCCCGCTGAACGACATCCCGGGTGTGGGCAGCTACTATGCCGTCGACCCCAGCGACCCGACCGTTGGCAAAACCAACAGCATCGTCAACGATGTGGTCACGGTAGGGGCCGACATCGCGGTGGCGCCCAACTGGCGTGTGGTCACCGAGGTGGCGCGCAACGTTCAGCAGCGCACCGATGTGGGCTCGAACACGGTGGGGGCTTATGTGGCGGTGCTGCACCAGATGGACCGCTTCACGCCTTACGTGAGCCTGGCGCGCCTGCGCAGCCTGGGCGCACCGATGCGTGTGGCCGATGCGCTCGACCAAGTCAACTTTCCTTCTCCCGGCGACCAGGTCAATTTTTCGCAGCGCATCGCCTCGGACTCGATCTACAACTACGACCAGACCTCGCTGACGCTGGGGGTCTCGTACGCCTTGACCACGCAGACCAAGCTCAAGGGCGAATGGATGCGAACGCGGGTGGGCAAACGCTCTGCCATGGTCGACTCTTTGCAGGGGCAGGCCGCGTTCAACCACGAGGACATCGACGTGTTCTCGCTGGCCTACAACTTTGCGTTCTGAGCGGAGGCCCACCATGCAAAGCCTCCGCCGCATCGTCAAAGGTTGCGCTTTTCTGGCCCTGCTGCACGGCAGCTTGAGCTGGGCTGGCGTGGTCATCGTGGGTCACCCTGCTTTGCGCAAGCTGGACCTGCAAACCGTGCAACGCATCTACACCGGCAAGGTCGTTGAGGTGGATGGCGTGCCGGTGCAGCCCATCAACGCGCCGCCGGGCCAGCTCCTGCGCCAGCGCTTTTTGAGCGACTACTTGCAGCAAAACGAAGGCAGCTATGTCGCTTACTGGACTGTGCGCCGCTATGTGGGCAAAGGCGCGCCGCCGCGCGAGCTGACCCCGGTGGCCGAGGTGCTCAGCCAAGTCGCCAGCACCCCAGGTGCCATTGCCTATGTCGACGAGGCCGACGTGACCTCTGCCGTGAGCGTGCTGTTGCGCCGATGAAGTCGCCACAGCGGCTGGCCATCGCGCTACGATGAGCGCCATGGACTTCAAAGCTGTGATGGCCCTCGCCGTGGCGCTGGCCTGCCTCGTGTTGCTGTTGCGCCTGGTGCTGGGCGCGCGGCGCCGCGCCCGCTTCGATGCCGCATTCAAAGCCATGGGTCGCCAGTTGCGCCGCCGGGCTTTGTTGTTGTGGCACTGGCGCTCGTCCAGGCAGGCGGCGGCCAAGGCCACGCAAGACGCCATCGAGCGCGCCCGCCGCATCCGTGGCACCCAAGAGGGCAATGTCTACACCCCCGACGCCTTCAAAGACCCGCGCAAGCCGCACTGAACTGCGGCTTTGGCGTGCCTCTCACGCCGCCGCTTGACGCGTTCGCACGCCCACCACCGCGGCCGAGGCCACTCCCAGCGCCAAGGCGGCGGCCGAGCCCAAGAAGACCCCGCTCGGGCGCCCGCCATCGAGCAGTGCGCCAAACACCGGTGCGGCCAGCGCGAAACCCACGTCCAAGCCCGAATAAACCAAGCCGTAAACGCGACCCGTGGCGCCCGGTGGCGCAGCCCGCTTGATGAGCATGTCGCGCGAGGGGCCGGCCAGGCCGGTGCCCACACCGGCCAGCGCGACGGTGGCTGCAGCCACCAAAGGTGGCAGCCAGCCCAAAGCCGTCAGCACCAGCAGCGAGGCGGCCAGGGCCATGGCCGCTGCGATCACGCGCTCAAGCTGCGCCACGCGGGCCACCAAGAAGCCCCCCGCCACCATGCCCAGAGCGCCGCACAGCATGTAGCCGGTCACCACAAACGCGGTCAGTGAGGCGGGCAAGGCGTAGAGCTGTTGCAGCGCCGGGCTGGCAAAGCTCTGGATGGCGCTGAGCGCCGCCGTGGTCCAAAAAAAGAAGGAAAAGCACAGCCACACGGTCGGCAGCTTCAAGAAGGCCAGCGGGTGTTCGAGGGCGGTGGACTGGCCTGCCGCGTTGCGCGGGTCGGTGTCATTGCGGTGCGCGGTGCCGTCATGCCGGTCGTCCAGGGCCTGCCGGTTCAGCGCCAGAACAGCGATCACGCCCAAGCCCAGCAAGGCCGCGCAGGCGTAGGCCATGCGCCAGCTGCCGGTGCTGCTGTGCAAGCCGATCAAAAAAACCGGCGCCAAGGCCCAGCCCAGGTTGCCGCTGATGCCGTGCACCGCGAACGCATGGCCCAGGCGTGGCGTCGAAACGCGTTTGTTCAAGATGGTGAAGTCAGCCGGGTGAAACGGCGCATTGCCCAGGCCAGCCAAGGCCGCAGCCAGCATCAAGCCGCTGTAGCCCGTGGCCGACGCGGCCGCCACCGAGGCCGTGACAAAGCAGCCCAAAGCCGCAAACAGCACGGGTCGAGCGCCGATGCGGTCGACCAAAAAGCCTGCCAGCGCCTGGCCCAGCCCCGAGATCACAAAGAACACCGACACCAGCAGACCCAGCTCGGAATAGCTCAGGCCGAAGTCCCGGATGAACACCGGGAACAACGGGGGTAACAGCATGTGGTGGAAGTGCGAGGTGCCGTGGGCCAGACCGATCAAACCAATCGTGGCGGCATCGTCGCGGGCCGTGGGGCTGGCAGAAGCTTGCATGCGCTCACTCTAGCGCACTGCCTTTGACGGCCCAGGGGCAAGCGTGCTACAGTTCTCAGTCCTGACTTATATCACTATCGACCTCTTCCGAACAGGCCATTGCAAAAACAGTGTCTGACGCCCTGGGGGTCCGAGATCCCCAACTGGAGCCCCTGTACATGGCCAAGGAAGAACTGATCGAAATGAACGGCGTTGTCAACGAAGTCCTGCCGGACTCTCGTTTTCGCGTCACCCTGGAAAACGGCCACCAACTGATCGCCTACACCTCGGGCAAGATGAAGAAGCACCACATCCGCATCCTGGCGGGCGACAAGGTGTCTCTGGAGCTGTCTCCTTACGACCTGACCAAGGGCCGCATCACCTTCCGCCACATCGAGCGCGGTGGTTACCAAGCGCCTCAGCGTCGCACACACTGAGCTACCAACTCGCGCCCAGGTGCGGCGAGTCGCTGCGGTAAGCGGCGAAACGCGCACCCATGTGGTCGAGAAACACCCGCACTTTGGCCGACAAATGGTGCCTTTGCGGGTAGATCGCGTGGATATCGGCCGATGGGTCCGACCACGCGGGCAAGACGGGCACCAGTTGCCCTGAGCGCATCAGGGGCGCCACGTCCCACTGTGAGCGCAACACAATCCCATGCCCAGCCACCGCCCAGTCCACGGCCACTTCGCCGTGGTTGCTGCTCATGGGTCCGCGCACTTTCACGCTCACGTGTTGACGCCCATCTGACAAACGCCAGTGGTTGTACGCCGCGTTGTTTTCGCGGATGACGATGCACGCGTGCGCCGCCAGTTCGCGCGGATCGGTGGGGCTGCCGTGCTTGATCAGGTAGCTGGGCGCGGCGCACAGCACACGCTGGTTGCTGGCCAGGCGCCGGGCCAAGACGCGCGCATCGGGCGGCGCGCCAAATCGGATGCCGATGTCCATGGCGTGGGCGGTCAGGTCAAGCGGCTTGTCGGTCAACTCCAGCATCACCTCGATGTCGGGGTAGGCCGCCACAAAGTCGGACAAGGCGGGCGCCAGGTGCCGCCGTCCAAAGCCAAAGGTGGCGTTGATGCGCAGCAAACCGCGCGGTTTTTCGCGGCTCTCGACCAAAGAGCGCTCGAGCGCGTCGATGTCGCGCAAGATGCGCTCGCCCTCTTCGAGGTAGCGCTCGCCTTCGGGCGTCAGGCTCATGCGCCGCGTGGTGCGGTTGAGCAGGCGCACGCCCAGGCGTTTTTCCAAGCCCGCCAGCCGGCGGCTCACCGCAGGGGGGCTCAAGCCCAGCTCGGGTGCGGCTGCGGCGAGGCTGGGCTTGCGGGCCAGCACGGCGAAAAAGGCCAGGTCGGGGGTGTCGTCCATCGGCGCAGTCCTGTGGATTGGATTGATGCGTTGAGCGCATGAATCAATGGTCAATCAAGCCATTGATGTTCTCGTGGGCATCAATATCATGCCCCAACGATGGACACAATGACGACCCTGGTGCACGCACTGCCCACCCTCGCTTTGGGCGCGGGCATGGGCTTCTTCGGCGGCCTGTTTGGCATTGGCGGTGGCGTGATCGCCATCCCCCTGCTGGTCTTGGCCTATGGCATGGCGCAACCCCTGGCCCAAGGCACGGCCCTGGTCATGATGGCGCCCAACCTCTTGGTGGGTTGGTGGCGTTACAGCCAGCACCACCCGGTGGCTTGGCGACGTGCTCTGGGGCTGGGCGTGGTGGCCACCGTCACCACCTGGGGGGTGGCGCACTGGGCCACGGGCTTGCCGACCGAGGTCTTGCGCGTGGTGTTCAGCATGTTCTTGCTCGTGCTGGCATTGCGCACCCTGCAGACTTTGCGACAAGGCCGCAGGCCTGGTCTGGCCGAGGCCGTCAACCCCGCACGGTCTGCCCCATCGGTGCCCATGCGCTGGTTGCCTGTGGTGGGGGTGCTGGGGGGCGGCAGCATGGGTTTGCTGGGCATCGGCGGTGGCTTGCTGGCCACGCCTTTGCTCACCCGGTGGTTTGGACAAGGCCAAGCGGCGGCGCAGGGCTTGGCCCTGGCCCTCGTGGCGCCCAGCGCGGTCATCGCCTTGACGACCTACGCCCAGGCGGGGCAGGTGGACTGGGCCATGGGCGTGCCCCTGGCTTTGAGCGGCATGTGCACCGTCTCCAGCGGGGTGGCTTTGGCTCACCGCCTGCCTGAGCGGCGCATGCGGGCGGCGTTTGGCTGGATGCTGCTGTGCACGGCCGTGTGGCTGCTGTTCAGCCAAATCGCGCGTGCCTATCACCTGTGATGGTGGGTCCCAGGCTCAGGGCCGTGGCTGCCCGTACTTGGCCTCGAAGGGGGCTTGCTCGGCCTTGCTGACCGTGAGGTGGATGTCCACGCCGCCATCGCCTTGCGGGGTGGGCACGATCTTGAGCATGCGAAACGGCACGGGCTTGGGGTTGAACCAGCTGGGGCTGCCGGTGCCCAGATCGAGCCCATAGACGGGCAGGTGGTTGTAGTTGTTCTGAACAAAGCCACTGTCGGGCGAATGGACGATCGCCCGGGGAATGAGCTTGCGGATGGTGCCGGCCCGGCGATGGCGCTCCAGCAAACCCAGGTACCCGAGGGTCTCCTCGGTGCTGTGCATGGCGCCGGGGCGCTTGAACGCCAGGGCCAACTCGCCTTCGGTTTGGGTGCGCAGCGCCTGGTCGGTGTAAGTCATGGACTCCTGCGCCAGCGCGTTGCCAAACATGCTCTTGGGCAGACCCAAGGCCTTGCGGTAGCGCAGGTCTGACACCAGGCTGAGCATGCGGTCGCCCTCGTGCTTCTGTGCCGAGGCCATGAGCTTGATGGCGTGAGCCGTGACCAAATCGGCCACGCTGAGGCGTTCGCCCAGCGGCTCATGGTCAGGGATGGACGCCCTCATGGCCTCGATGGCCGCCGGCGGTATCCGGTAGACACCCAGGGTGTTCTGAAAAGCCACCCAGGCCAGTTTGGGGTAGAGGTGGAGCTTGGTGGCCAAGCCCGGCTCGGCCATGACCTGGCGTGTGTCCGGGGTGTCAGCCGCCGTTTGCATGAGGTCGAACAGGCAGTCACGGTCTTGAACCGGGCTCGATACCTGGCCACCGTTGGCCACGGCGGACCAATCTTGAAGCAGGTTCCAGAAGGTGCTGCCGTCGAACAGGCTGTGCACCACGTGAATGGCCAGCACCGCGCCTGCGTTCGCAAATCGGGTCACACTGATCTGGACCAAGGGCAGCTGCTTGGGGATCACCCGCCAGGGCAAGATGGTGTGGATGAAGCGGCCGCAGTCGCGGCCCATCGGGTGGTGCAGCCCGTAGGGCGGCATGGGCGTGTCGCACTCGAAGACCTCTAGCAGCAGGCCCTCATCGTTGCCGACGACCACATCATCGCCGTCTGCATCCTTTTGCATGCGTCCGGTGATCAGGGGCTGGTGCGCGGCAACCTCCTTGAGCGAACGCTTCAGCCGCTCAATGTCCAGCCCTTGCTCATAGACATAAAAAACGGGCACCCCGACATGGCTGACCATGAGGTCGGATGCGGTCAGTTTCTGGGCCGGACGGGTGACGCCGGAACGAATGAGTTCTTTGGACACCAGGCGGGGACGGATACGGCTCATGTCGATGGTGTGCAGGCCGTGCCAAAGTGATGGCGCAGTGAACTGCCGCTTTACTGCAAAAACAGCTGCACAATTTAACCGCAATACGTCTAACGCGGGGCAATTTGTCGACGTCCCAAGACACGGCTCAGGCTTGACACCTGTATACGATTTGGCACACTGTATGTACCAACTCCGCCATGCGTGCCGCTTTGAACCGATCTCCCATCGTGTTGGTGCCTGCTTGTCAGCGGGTGCTGGGTCGCCACCCCTTCCATGTGGCGGGTCAGAAATACGTCGATGCCATTCGACTGGCGGGCTGTACGCCGCTGGTGGTGCCCGCCGCGCAGCTGCATGAACTGGGCACCTTGTTGGACATCGCCGATGGTCTGCTGCTGACAGGCTCCCCCTCCAACGTCCACCCCAGCCACTTCGATGAAGACGTGCTGGACGAGTCCTTGCCCCTCGACCCCGAGCGCGACGCCTGGACGCTGCCCTTGATCCGCTTGGCTGTGGCACAAGGCTTGCCCTTGCTGGGCATTTGTCGCGGCTTCCAAGAAGTGAACGTGGCCCTCGGGGGCTCGCTTTACCAGGCCGTGCATGGGCAGCCCGGCTTGATGGACCACCGGGGCGACCACAGCAAGCCGGTCGATGACGAATACGGGCCGTCGCACCCGGTGCGCGCCACCCCGGGTGGCGTGCTGTCGCACATCCTCCATGACCTCGAAGGCAGTGTCGTGCGCCAGGGCGAGTTCATGGTCAACAGCCTGCATGGGCAGGGCGTCAAGCAACTGGCCCCCGGTCTGCACGTTGAGGCCCGCGCGCCCGACGGCGTGGTCGAAGCTTTTTCGGTGGCCGCGCACGCCGCCCACCATGCGCCTCGCGGCGAAGCCTTCAGCCTGTGCCTGCAATGGCACCCCGAGTGGCAGGCCGCGCGCAACCCCGTCTCACAGCACATCTTCCAGGCCTTCGGTGCCGCGTGTCGGGCCTATCACGCCAGACGCTAGGCCACATCCCATTCAAAGGATTCCAGGTGACGTACAGCAAGCTACCCAGCAGCTTCAGTGAGTTGGAGCAATGGCTCAACGAGCGGGCCGTCACCGAGATCGAGTGCTTGGTGCCCGACCTGACCGGCGTGGCGCGCGGCAAGATCCTGCCCCGCGAAAAGTTCACCGAAGACCGTGGCATGCGCCTGCCCGAAGGCATCGTGGCCATTGGGGTAACGGGCGAATTCCCGGCCTCGGGTCCGTACTACGACGTGATCACGCCCACCGACCGGGACATGCACCTGCAGCCCGACCCCACCACGGTGCGCATCGTGCCGTGGGCCAGCGACCCCACCGCGCAGGTCATCCACGACTGCTATGACCGCGAGGGCAAGCTGATCCCGTATGCGCCGCGCTCGGTGTTGCGCCGCGTGTGCCAGCTCTACGACGACCAGGGCTGGTCGCCCGTGGTGGCGCCTGAGCTCGAGTTCTACCTGATCGAGCGCAGCGTCGACCCCAACACGCCTTTGCGCCCACCCCGCGGGCGTTCGGGCCGCGCCGAGACCTCGCGCCAGGCCTACAGCATCGATGCCGTCAACGAGTTCGACCCCTTGTTTGAGGACATCTACGACTACTGTCAAAAGATGGAGCTCAACGTCGACACCCTGATCCACGAAGTGGGCGCAGGGCAGATGGAGATCAACTTCTTCCACGACCACCCGTTGGGCCTGGCCGACGAGGTGTTCTTCTTCAAGCGCACCATCCGAGAGGCCGCCCTGCGGCACGAGATGTACGCCACCTTCATGGCCAAGCCCATGGCCAATGAGCCGGGCAGCGCCATGCACATCCACCAAAGCGTGGTCGACAAGGTCACGCGGCAGAACATCTTCAGCAACCCCGATGGCACGGCGTCCAAAGCGTTCTATTGGTTCATTGGTGGTTTGCAGCGCTATGTGCCAGCCGCCATGGCCTTGTTCGCGCCCTATGTGAACAGCTACCGCCGCCTGGTGCGCTCGAACGCGGCGCCCATCAACATCCAGTGGGGCACAGACAACCGCACCGTGGGCATCCGCTCGCCCGTGGCCACGCCAGCGGCGCGCCGCATCGAGAACCGCGTGGTGGGCTCAGACGCCAACCCCTATGTGGCCATGGCCGCCACCTTGGCTTGCGGCTACCTCGGCATCATGAAGCAAATCGAGCCGCGCCCCGAGTGCCGTGGCGACGCCTACCTCGGTGACTACGAGCTGCCCCGCAGCCTGGGTGAGGCCGTGAACCTGCTGCGTGACGAGGCCGATCTGGCCGAGGTCCTGGGCCAGGACTTCATCACGGTCTACACCGAGATCAAAGAGGTGGAGCACGCCGAGTTCATGAAGGTGATTTCGCCCTGGGAGCGCGAGCACCTGCTGTTGCATGTTTGACACCCTGCAAGCCTGCGATGGCCTGCAACTTGCTGAACCCCCATTACAGTGCCCACAGCACATGCTGGAGATGAACGCCATGACATTGAAGATGAGCCTTTTGCCTTCCTCCCTGACCCGACTGGCCCTGGCTGCGGCCATGACCGTGGTGGCTGCATCGCCTGCGCAGGCCGAGGAGGAAAAGGTCCTCAACGTCTACAACTGGTCCAACTACATCGCCCCTGACACCATTGCCGGCTTCGAAAAAGAAACCGGCATCAAGGTGCGCTATGACGTCTTCGATGCCAACGAGATCGTGCACGCCAAACTGGTGGCTGGCAAAACCGGCTACGACGTGGTGGTGCCCTCGTCGTACTGGGCCAAGATGCAGGCCGACGGCGGCTTGCTGCAAAAGATCGACAAGTCCAAGCTGCCCAACTACAAGAACCTCGACCCGGCTTTTTTGGCGCAGCTGGCTCGGCTCGATCCAGGCAACCAGTACATGGTGAACTGGCTGTGGGGCTACACCACGGTGGGCATCAACGTGGACAAGGTCAAGGCCGCGCTGGGCGGCGCGCCGTTGCCCGAGAACGTCTGGGACCTGGTCTT
>JAVLFO010000261.1:0-2311 GCA_046052805.1 Aquabacterium sp.
CGACGAGAAGTCGGAGTTCATGGGCACGGTGAAGCTGTGGAAGTGGCTGGACGAAAGCCGTGGGGGGCATGGGCACCATGAACCGGGCGCGCCAGAAAAACACAAGCTCAGCCACCGCAAATACGAGCAACTGCTGCGAGACAACTACATCAACCCACGCCGCGTGCGCGAGTGGAAAGACGTCTACAGCCAACTGCACACCGTGGTGGCCGAGCACAAGTGGCGTCTCAATGGCAGTCCGGCCACTTACGAGCAAGTGCACCTGTCGCTGCTCTCGGGCCTGTTGGGCAATGTGGGCTGCAAGAGCGATGACGAGGACTGGTACCTCGGCGCACGTGGCATCAAGTTCCACAAGCACCCCGGCGCCAACCTCAGCAAAAAGCCGGGCCGTTGGATCTTGGCTGCTGAACTGGTCGAGACCACGCGCTTGTTTGGGCGGGGCATCGCCAACATCGATCAGCCCTGGCTGGTGCAGATGGGCGGCCACTTGCTCAAGAAGCAACTGCTCGACCCGCATTGGGAAAAGAAGGCCGGTGAGGTGGTGGCCCTGGAGCGCGCCACCTTGTATGGCTTGGTGGTCTACAACAACAAGCGCATCAACTTTGGCTTGGTGGACCCGAAACAGGCCCGCGACATCTTCATCCGCGAAGCCCTGGTGGGTGACGAGTGGGAAACGCGCCTGCCCTTCCTGGCCGCCAACCGCAAGCTGATTGCCCAGGTTGAGCAGCTTGAACACAAGTCGCGTCGGCAAGACGTGCTGGTGGACGACGAGCTGATCCACGCTTTTTACGACGCCCAGATCCCGCTCGAGGTCATGAGCGGCGCCAGCTTCGAGCGCTGGTACAAGCACGAAGCCCGCGAGAACCCCAAACTGCTGTACCTCAGCCGCGAAGAACTGATGCGCCACGAGGCTGCCGGCATCACCAGCAGCGCCTTCCCCAAGGTGTTGCGCGTGGGCGGGGTGGACTGCACCACCAGCTACCTGCACCAACCCGGCGACGCCCGCGATGGCGTGACGGTCAACGTGCCCATCTTCGCGCTCAACCAAGTCAGCGACGAGACCGGCGAATGGCTGGTGCCCGGCATGCTCAAGGACAAGGTGCTGGCGCTGGTCAAGAGCCTGCACCAACGACCGCGCTCGCGCTTGGTGCCCTTGCCCGATTACGCCCAAAGCTTTGTGGACACGGCAGCGTTCGGCAAAGGCAGCCTCATGGACGTGCTGCTCAAGGCTGTGCGCGACAAGACCCAGCTGGACGTCAAACGCGCCGACTTCAAGCTCGACACCCTGTCGCCGCACCTGTTCATGAACTACCTGGTGGTGGACGAGCACGGCCGCCAACTGGGCATGGGCCGCAACCTGCCTGCGCTCAAGGCCGAGCTGGGCGCGCTGGCGCGTGGTGCCTTCCAGGCATTGGCCGCGCTCAAGGCGCAGGCGGTGGTCGACGCGGGTGCAGGCGGCGTGGCCGAGCCAGCTGCGTCTGGTGGACAGCGCTCAGGCAGTACCCAAGGCGGTGGTGGCGTCAACGAGGCAGCGCAGGGCACTCGCGTGGGGCCACAGCGTGTGGCAGGCGAGCGAGCAGGGGCGGCGCAGGCCAGCAAGCCTGTTGCGGCCCAAGCCTTGACCGACTGGACCTTTGGCGAGTTGCCTGAGCTGATGGAGATCACCCGTGGTGGCCACACCCTGATTGGCTTCCCCGCCCTGATCGACAAGGGCCAGCACGTTGAGATCGAGGTGTTCGACGAGCCCGCTGTGGCCGCCGCCAAGCACCGCGCCGGCCTGCGCCGCCTGGTGGCTTTGCAGATCAAAGAGCCGCTGAAGTACCTCGAGAGAAACATCCCCGATCTGCAAAAGATGGCGATGGCCTTCATGCCTTTGGGCACGATTGAAGAGCTGCGCGAGCAGATCATCGACGTGGCGCTGGACCGCGCTTACTTGGCCGATCCTTTGCCCAAAGACGCTGCCACCTTCAAGGCCCGTGTTGAAGAGGGCCGCACGCGCCTGAACCTGATCGCCCAAGAGGTGGCCCGTCTGGCCGGCGGCATCTTGATTGAATACGCGGCAGCCGCGCGCAAGCTCAAAGACGCCCGCCCACCCAAAGACGTGTCGGATGACGTGACCGGGCAGTTGCAGAGGCTCATGCCCAAGCGCTTTGTGGCGCAAACCAGCTATGCGCAACTGCAACACTTCCCGCGCTACCTCAAGGGCATCACCTTGCGCTTGGACAAGCTCAAGGCCGATGCGGCGCGTGACGCCCAGCGCCTGAGCGAGCTGCGTCCGCTGGACCAGCGCCTGGTGCGACGCCTCGCCGAG
>JAVLFO010000262.1:0-1884 GCA_046052805.1 Aquabacterium sp.
TCGACTAGTCGTCGGCAGCGTCAGATGTGTATAAGAGACAGGCATAACGCAGCGCAAAGCCCTGTACCAGCAAGGCTTCGCCGACTTCACAGGTGGCTTGCGATTTGGCGCAGCCAATTTGCTCGAAGTCGAGTTTGAGCAAGGGCGCAGGCGGTGCGGCAAGGGCCCAGCCGTGCGCAGCCGCGATGCTGCAGATCAGGCCAGAGACTCTGAGTGGCCGACGCCAAGTGTTGCCCATGTGCATGCCCATTTTCAGTTGATCGGACGAGTCTATGCAGGCCGCGTTGATGGCGAACCACCCATCCCAAGGGGCATCACTTGAACTGGGGGGCAGCGCGGTATCAGCGCGTGGCGCGCAAATGACAAAAGCCACCCAAAGGTGGCTTTTGAAGTGGTGACATGCACCTTGTGAGTGGCTCCTCGACCTGGGCTCGAACCAGGGACCTACGGATTAACAGTCCGGCGCTCTACCGACTGAGCTATCGAGGAACATGTCGGCTACAAACTTCAAACAAACAGATGCTTGTTCGGGTTTGTTGATCACCGCGCTTGCTCACGGTGATTTTGTATTTTGGCTCCTCGACCTGGGCTCGAACCAGGGACCTACGGATTAACAGTCCGGCGCTCTACCGACTGAGCTATCGAGGAATATGTCGGTTCGGTCAATTAGCCAAGCCTAACCAAGAGGTAATGCCGTGCAATCAACCGAGACCGCAACTATACCATGTTTGCGTGCCAGATCGCAATCTGGCAGTCACTGCGGGGCGCTGTGAAGCAAATGCAACGCCCCGCCAGTGCGCAGGTTTGTCATCAAAATGCCAACTGCGCCGACAGGGTGGCGGTGCGTCGTTGCATCGGGAACAGGTAAACGTGCCCAAAGCTGGTGGGCGATTCGCGCCAAGCACGGGTGTCCAGCAGGTTGTTGACGCCCAGCTGCCACGTCACGCTGCTGCCTGCGTTGAGGCTTTGCGTGGTGCGCAGCGCGGCGTCAACGCGCGTCCAGGCTGGCAGGCGGATGGTGTTGGCGCTGTCTACCCAGCGTTGCCCTTGGCGCACCACGTCCAGCTGCAGCGTGGTGGGCAACGGCGCGGCCCAGGTGTGGCTGCCCGACAGTGTCACGGCGTGGGTGGGCACGTTGACGGGCGCTTTGCCGTTGATGCCTTCGGTGGCACTGCCTCGGCGTGTGGCGTCGAGCACCATGCCGCTGGCGCTCAAGCCCCAGGCGCCCATGCGGCCTTGCCAGTAGCCTTCGGTGCCTTGGTGCAGTGAGCTGCCGTCGTAGCCGTAGCTGTTATCGCTCAGGGTGCCCGCTTCAGGCCGGCGGATGCGGAACACATTGAGGCCCCACTGCGCGCTCAAGCGGCTCGCGGCGTATTGCCCCTTCAAGCCTGCCTCTACCTGGCGGCTTTTGAGTACCGGCAACACTTGGCCGGGATTGCTCACACTGGTCGTCGCGTTGGTGGGCGCCGCTTTGGCCTCGGCACCTTCGCCCCAGCTGACGTAAGCGCGCGTTTGCGGCGCAAAGGTGTAGGCCAGCGCTGCCCAAGGCGTGTTGACGCTCTGGTTCAACAAAGTGTCGTCTGTGCCGTCCGTTTTGACGCTGTGGCGACGCAAGCTGGTGTGGCGCAGTCCGAGCCAGGCTTGCCATTGCGACGCAATGCTCACGCTGTCTTGCAAGGTGAACTCGGTGCTGCTTTCTTGGCGGTTGGTGCCGGCAATGAGCAAGTCCGGTGCCGCCGCCGTGGGCTCGTTGGGGCTGTTGAACACATTCAAGGTGCCGACGTAGTTGTAGGCCTGTGCCCCGATCTCGGTGTGGAACAGCGATCGCAACACGCCGGCTCGTACGTCTGTCTCTTATACACATCTGACGCTGCCGACGAACTC
>JAVLFO010000263.1:0-14806 GCA_046052805.1 Aquabacterium sp.
TGAGGGCCTGAGCGTGCGTGCACCGCGCTGGGTTTCTGCCACCGACATCGAGTCGGCCTTGCGCGCCAAAGAGCGCTGGATCTGCACCAAACTGATGGAACAGCGCGAGCGTGCCCATCGGCAGTTGTCTGCCCAAATCGATTGGCAAGAAGGTGCCTTGGTGCCGTATTTGGGCGGCCACGTCGTTTTGGTGCTCGACCCGGGCGTCGATGGCGCTGTGCTGCATCAAGCACTGCTGACCGACGGCCAAACCCTGGACGGCGTCACCCAAAAGCGCTTGCACCTGGGCTTGCCTGCGCAGGCCAGTGCCGACCAGATTCGTGATGTGGTTCAAGCCTGGTTGCAGCGTGAGGCGTTGGCCGCGTTCATGCCTCGGGTGGCGCATTTTGCCGAGCGCCTGGGCGTGCAGGTCAGCAAGGTCAAGCTGTCGTCTGCCAAGACGCGCTGGGGCAGTGCCAGCATGGATGGCTCCATTCGCCTGCACTGGCGACTGATCCACTTCAGCGTCAGCATCATTGACTATGTGGTGGCCCACGAGCTGGCCCACTTGCGTGAGATGAACCACAGCCCGCGTTTCTGGGACGTGGTCCGTTCGGTCATGCCGGAGTTCGATGGCGCCCGTGACCAGCTGCGCCACGCCATCATCCCAGACTGAGCTACCTCGTCAGGCTTTGCCAAAGTGCCAGATGCCTTGGGCATCTTGGCTGCGTTGCAGTTGACCTCGGTGCCACAGGTAGTTGAGGTGCGCCACCGCTTCGCCCATGGCAAAGGTGGTCTGGTGCAGATCGAGCTGCCGCTTGAACAGCACCGGCAGCATGTCAGCGGCCGAGCAGTCGCGCTCCGTGCAGGCTTGCATCACGTCGTCTAAACGGGCTGCATGATGGTCTTGCAGTTGCTGGATGCGTGTGTGGATGCCCTCAAAGGGCAGGCCGTGTGAGGGCAGGGCCAATGTGTCGGCGGGCAGGGTGCGCATGCGCTCAATCGAGCCCAAGAACAGGCCCAGGGCATCGCCCTCCGGCTCCAAATCGATCACGCTGACGTTGGTGGAGATATTGGGCAGCAACATGTCGCCCGAGATCAAAAGCCCATCTCGTTCGTTGTACAGCGCGATGTGTTCCGGACTGTGCCCATGACCAGCGATGCAACGCCAGTTGCGCTCGCCAATGTGCACCTGCATGCCGTCCATCAGCCTTCGGTAGGCGTGCGGCACGGATGGCACCAGTTCAGCAAAATAGCCGCTGCGTTGCCGGATCTTGGTCACATCTTGTGGGGCGACCAGACCGTGGCTCATGAAGAACTGGGCCGCACGGTCGCCGCCATAGCCGGTGGTCGACTGGCAAGCCAGCTGGGCGGCGAAGTGGTCAGAGGCGCTCATCCACAAACGAGCCGGTGCCTGGGTTGCACTGAATTGTTCGATCAGCCATTGGGCATTGCCCACGTGGTCGGGATGCATGTGGGTGACCAGCATGCGCATCAAGGGCTTGCCTGCCAAGGGGCCGGCCCACAGCGTTTGCCAAGCCGCGCGGATGTCGGGGGTGGCGACGCCCGAGTCCACCACGGTCCAGCCCGGTATGGTGCCGTCGTCATCGAGCACCCACAGGTTGATGTGGTTCAGTGCAAACGGCATGGGCATGCGCACCCAATGAACGCCTGGCCGCAAGGTCATCAGCTCGCCTGGTGCAGGCATCGCCTTGGCCCATGGGTATGTCAAAACAGGGGCTGGCGACGGCGGCGTCAAAACGTGGGCTGGCATGTGTGAACCTTGTGTGCAAAGCCGATTGTGCCTGGGCTCTTTGCGCAGGTCAGGTGCGAAACGAAGTGGCCTTGTCTACACTCACCCCATGAAGCTCAATCACCTCTTTGAAAGCAACCGCACCTGGGCCAGCCAAGTAGAGGCGCGCACGCCCGGCTTCTTCAGTCGGCTGCAGAACCAGCAATCGCCGGAGTACATGTGGATCGGTTGCAGCGACAGCCGTGTCCCGGCCAATGAAATTTGTGGGCTGTTGCCGGGCGAGTTGTTTGTGCACCGCAATGTGGCCAATGTGGTGGCGCACTCTGATCTGAACTGCTTGTCGGTGATGCAGTACGCCATCGATTCGCTCAAGGTCAGGCACATCATGGTGGTCGGACACTACGGCTGCGGTGGCGTCAAGGCCGCCATGGAAAACATCCGTGTCGGGTTGGCCGACAACTGGCTTCGCCACGTGCAAGACGTGCGCAACCAGCACCGCGCATGGCTTTACGCCTTGCCAGAGGGCGCCACGCGGCACGATGCCTTGTGTGAACTCAACGTGCTGGAACAGGCGCTCAACGTCTGCCAAACCACTGTGGTGCAGGATGCCTGGGCCCGTGGGCAAGAGGTCGTGGTGCACGGCTGGGTATACGGCTTGCATAATGGCTTGATCAAAGACCTGCGCATGTCGGTGGCCACGGCGGATGCCTTGGCTGGCGTCTACGCAGAGGCCTTGGAGGACATGCGTTTGCGCTACGCCGCCCAGGTCTGATCAACCCATCCCGTCAGGGCAAACGATGTTTCCACAACAGCTCACCGACCCGCGCGTTTTCGAAATCGCCAAAGCCTTGCTGGACGGTTTTGACCGTCACTACAAGATCTTCAGCGAGACCAGTGCCCAGTCCAAGAAGCGTTTTGAAGACGCTGACTGGCATGGGCAGCAGACTGCGCAGCGGGTGCGGATCGAGTTTTATGACCTGCGGGTCGATGAAACCATCGAACGCCTCGAGGTGGACCACCAAGCCAGCACGCTCCCCATGGAGGTCTGGCACCAGATCAAGCTGTTCTACATTGGCCTGCTGACGGGACACAAGCAGCCTGAGCTGGCTGAGACTTTCTTCAACTCGGTCACCATCCAGATCCTGGACCGCAAGTACTACCGCAACGATTTCATTTTCGTGCGGCCAGCCGTGTCGACCGAGTACATCGACGACGAAGACGAGGCGACTGGCGCCACCTTCCGCGCCTACTACCCCACGCGCGACAACCTGCGCTCGATGCTCAAGACCATGGTCGAGAACTACGAGCTGAACATCCCGTTTGACGACCTCGATCGGGACATCGGTTTTGTCTACGAGGCCTTGCTGGAGCAAGTCGGCAACGTCCGCCTGCGCACCAATTTCCAGATCCAGGTCTTGTCGTCGCTGTTCTTTCGTAACAAAGGCGCTTACATCGTGGGCAAGGTGGTCAATGGCTTTCGCAGCCTGCCATTTGCCATCCCGATCCTGCACAACTCCAAGAGCCGCCTCTACATCGACGCCGCCTTGTTTGGCGAAGACGACCTGCTGGCTCTGTTCAGCTTTGCCCGCGCCTACTTCATGGTGAACATGCCGGTGCCATCGGCTTATGTGCAGTTTCTGCGAACCCTGATGCCGCGCAAGCCTCGGGGTGAGCTCTACAGCGCCATCGGTCTGCAAAAGCACGGCAAGAACCTGTTCTACCGCGACTTCTTGTTCCACCTGCGCCACTCCAGCGACAAGTTCCGCATCGCGCCCGGCATCAAGGGCATGGTCATGCTGGTGTTCGACCTGCCGTCCTATCCCTTCGTGTTCAAGGTGATCAAGGACTACTTCCCGCCGCAAAAAGAGACCACGCGCGAGCTCATCATGAGCAAGTACCTGTTGGTCAAGCAGCACGACCGGGTTGGGCGCATGGCCGACTCTCTTGAGTTCACCAATGTGGCTTTTCCGCGCGAGCGATTTGACGAAGAGCTGATTGCCGAACTGAAGAAGTTCTCACCGAGCGTGATGGAGGAAGACCAAGACGGCAAGGTGCTGATCCTCAAGCACCTCTACATCGAGCGCCGCATGGTGCCCCTGAACATCTACATCCAAGAGGCTCAAGGCGAATCACTTGAGCATGCGGTCATCGAGTATGGCAACGCGCTCAAAGACCTCGTGGCAGCCAACATCTTCCCGGGTGACATGCTGTGGAAGAACTTCGGCGTCACGCGCAACGGCAAGGTCGTGTTTTATGACTACGACGAGATCGAGTACATCACCGACTGCAACTTCCGCAAAGTGCCTTTGCCGCGCAACGAGGAAGAGGAGATGTCAGGCGAGATTTGGTACAACGTGGGCCCACGCGATGTGTTCCCCGAGACCTTTGGGCCGTTCTTGCTGGGCGACCCGCGCGTGCGCAAGATCTTCATGAAGCACCACGGCGATTTGCTCGAAGCCGACTTCTGGCAGCAGCACAAGGAGCGGATCAATGCGGGTTACGTGCACGATGTGTTCCCGTACGACCGGGCGCGGCGTTTTGTGCACAAGGTGGCCGAGCTGGGCGCACTTGCCGGACCCGCCTCAGATGGCTTGGCGCCAGTTGAAGAGCCGGTGGATGTCCGCCCTGTGGGCGCCGAGGTGCACGACCAAGGCGTGCTGTCGGGCTTCAATCAGGGTGGCTCAGGCGGCTCGGAGTGATCACCACAGTTGCCACCAAGGCTTCTTTGGCTCGGCGTTCAACTCGCCTGCCACCAAAAAGCGGCTTTGCGGGAAGCTTTGCTTGAGCACGCGCAGGGCATCGTCGCGCAAGGGCGCCATGCCCAGCTTGTCGTAGCTTTGCGCCATGATGTAGAGCGCTTCTTCAACCGACGGAGACTTTTGGTAGTCCTTGACGGCCTGTTGCGCGCGGTTGGCGGCGGCCACGTAGGCGCCCCGGCGCAGGTAATAGCGGGCCACATGCACTTCACCAGACGCCAGTGAATTGACGATGTGGTTCATGCGCAGGCGCGCGTCGGCGGTGTACTTCGAGGCCGGGAAGCGCTCGGTCAACTGCTTGAACGACTCGTAGGCGTCGCGCGAGGCTTGCTGGTCGCGCTCAGCCAAGTCTTGGCTGGCGATGCGACCAAACAGCCCCAGGTCGTCGTTGAAGTTGATCAGGCCTTGAAGATAGTAGGCGTAGTCCAGCGCAGGGCTGGTCGGGTGCAATCGAATGAAGCGTTCCAGCTTGGCCAATGCCTGGGCTTTTTCGCCGGTTCTGTAATACGCGTAGGCCAAGTCGATCTGGGCTTGCTGCGCCAAGATCGTGCCCGAGGCGCGAGCCTCGACCTTTTCGAGGCGCTTGATGGCGGTCTCGAAGTTGCCATCGGCGGCCTCTTCTTTGGCGTCTGCGTACAATTTGTCTGGGCTGATGTTGGCGAACTCGTCAACAGGCGTCGATCCGCATGCAGCCAGCAGGGCGCTCAAGACCAGGGCCGACAAGCCCGCACGCTGGCTGTGTGAGAGGGTGTTTTTCAGCAGTTTCACGTTGAATTCTTTGCGGATCGCTCCGCTTGCAGTTCCGCCTTGCAGCGCCATGGGCACCAGTATAGAAGCCCTGGCCTTTTGTTTTCGCTTTGCCCGAGATGTTGACCCCACATGGCACGATCCCCCAAAAAAGCCGCATCGCCCTTTGATACCGCCGTGGCGCTGCCTGACCTGATCCCCGCAGTGGATGAGGTTGACGTGCTGGAAGACGAGGTCCTGGATGATTTGGACGAGGCGCCTGCGGATGCGCCCCGCCTTGCGCCTGAGCCTGAGTTGCGCCAATTCGTGGTGGACAAGGCTGCGCACGGCCAGCGATTGGACGTGTTTTTGGTGCCCGGCGCCCCGGAGTTTTCTCGCAGCCACCTCAAGGCCTTGATCGAAGAGGGCTGTGTCGAGGTTGATGGCAAACCGTTGACCCAACCCTCCAAAAAGGTCGCCCAGGGCCAGCGCGTGCGGGTCACGCTCAAACCCACGGCCCAAAGCCAAGCCTTCACCGCCGAGCCCATGGACATCCCGGTGGTGTTTGAGGACGAGCATCTGATGGTGGTGAACAAGCCGGCGGGTTGGGTGGTTCATCCCGCTGCTGGCAACTGGACGGGCACCTTGATGAACGGTCTGCTGGCGCATCACGCTGGTGCGGCGGCCTTGCCGCGGGCGGGGATCGTGCACCGCCTGGACAAGGACACCAGTGGCTTGATGGTCGTGGGCAAAACGCTCTTGGCCGTGACCGCGTTGAGCCGTGCCATCGCGGCCCGCGAGGTCAGCCGCAAGTACCTGGCCTTGGTGCAAGGCGTGACGGCAGCCAATTTCACAGTCGAGTCTTCTATCGGGCGCGACCCGGTGGCGCGCGTGCGCATGGCGGTGGTGCCCTCGGGCAAGCCCGCCAAAACCGATGTGCAGCGCTTGATCGAGGGCGAATGGTCGGCCAGCACGGCGGAGACGCGCGCCGATGCCGTGCGCCCAGCACGTGCTTACAGCGGTGTGTTGTGCACCCTGCACACCGGCCGAACCCACCAGATCCGTGTGCACCTCAGCAGCCGCCGCCACCCTCTGGTGGCCGACGCCGTGTATGGCGGCGTGCCTGCGCTGGGCATGACGCGGCAAGCTTTGCATGCCACGCGCCTGGCGTTCAAGCACCCGGTCACCGGCGAGGCCTTGGCTTTTGAGGCGCCGCTGCCGCCTGATATGGCCGCTGCTTGGGAGACCTTGGCAGCCTCGGGCGGCAACTTGTCTGCGCACAACGGCGCAACTGGTGCATAATCTGTGAATCCATGGCCGGAACGGTGTGTTTCGGTCGGAGCGCTTTGGGTACGAAGCCTCCTTACGTGAGCCGCAAAAGTCGCAAACAGAGCGACGCGCCTCACCCCTTGCATGAAACGCCTCGTTGCCGAGGCCCCAACGTGATCCGCCGCAGCGGCCCTGAGCCGACATGCCGTTCCAGGCGACCTGTTCGCCTGCCTTGATCTACCTGATACCTGTGCGGTGACGCCACTGAGTCGCCGCTCACCAAACGATTGAAGAGATGGAAGTCCTCAATCCGCAGGATGCCAGCCGCATCCTCGAAGCCGCTTTGCTGTGTGCCCATGAGCCGCTGCCGCTGCGTGAGCTGCGTCAGTTGTTTGACAACACCTTGTCTGCGGACGCCATTCGCGCGTTGCTGGCTGAGGTGAGTTCGCGTTGGGATGGCCGCGGTGTCGAGTTGCGCGAGTTGGCCAGCGGATGGCGGTTTCAAACCCGCCCGGAGATTCAGGCGCACCTGGACCGGTTGCATCCTGAAAAGCCACCCAAATACTCGCGCGCCACGCTTGAAACCTTGGCGATCATTGCCTACAAGCAGCCTGTCACCCGGGGTGACATCGAAGACATCCGCGGCGTGACCGTCAGCGCCAACATCATCAAACAGCTCGAAGACCGTGGCTGGGTGGAGGTGATTGGTCACCGTGACGCGCCCGGGCGTCCCGCCCTGTTTGCCACAACCCGTCATTTTTTGGATGACTTAGGGCTGTCAACCTTGTCCCAGCTCCCGACGCTGGAGGGCATGCCTTTGGGGCAAGCCTTGCTGCCGGGCTTGGACGATGTGACACCCGCCACCGACGACGATCAGCAAGAGACCTTGCTGGACGATGTCACCGCCGAAGAGGGCGCGCCCAGCGTTCCCGTCGACCTGCCTGCGCCCGACGGCGCCCCTGATTCGCCTATTTCTATCCCTGCTCCATGACCTCTGACAACGTGCCTATGCAAGATCCGATCGACCAAAATGGGGTCGCCGACGAGGCGGTCAAACCCAAGCGCACCCGCCGCCCCAAGGCGGCTGCGGAAACTGCCGTGACGCCTGAAGCCCAGGTGAGCGCGCCACAAGACGATGTGGCTCCAGCGCCAGTCAAGGCGCCCCGCAAGCGCAAGGTCGAGACGGTGGAAGCTGTGGCGCCTGCCGAGGCTGATGTGGCCGATGTGGCCGATGCCCCGAAGCCAAAGCGTGCGCCTCGCAAAAAGGCCGACGTGGCGGTGTCCGATGTTGCCGAGTCCAGCGCATCCCAAGTGGTCGCTGCTGCCGATGGCGCGCCTCGCGAGGCCGCTGCCAATGGCTTCTTGCAGTTGGGCCCTGATGCCGGCTCTGACGGCGCAGCGCAAGTGCAGCCTGCCGGTGAGGCCGTGTCTGCCCAGCAGGGCGAAGGCGGTGAGTCTCGCCCTGAAGGTGGCCGCAGCCGCCGTGATCGCGGTCGACGTGACCGTGGGGACCGTGGCGATCGAGGCGAGCGCCCACCGCGCGAACCCCGCCCAATGCGAGCAGAAGGCGCGCCTGATGCGCCAAGCGATGTCGCGCTCGAGGGGCAAGAGCCCGGTGAGGCGCGTCCATCGCGCCGCGCCGCCATCGCTGCCGAACAAGCCTCTGAGGTCTTCGCTGAGTTGTTGTCGGGTGACTTCGACAAAGAGCGCGAAGAAGAAACCGAAGACGCAGCTGCCGAAGAAGGTGGCGTCTACAAGCGTGTGCTGCGCCCCGAGCCCGATGCGCCCAAGCTCCAAAAGGTGCTGGCCCAGGCCGGCGTAGGGTCGCGTCGCGACATCGAGCAAATGATCGAAGACGGTCGCATCGAGGTCAATGACCAAGTCGCACACATCGGTCAGCGCATCTCTTTCGGTGATCGCATCAAGGTGGCCGGCCGCACGATCAAGGTGCGCATTGCGCCCCAGCCCGCCCGCATCTTGGCGTACCACAAGCCAACCGGCGAAGTGGTCACGCACGATGACCCCCAAGGTCGCCCAACGGTGTTCCGTCGTCTGCCTCGCCTGCAAAACGGCAAGTGGATGTCGGTGGGTCGTCTCGACCTGAACACCGAAGGTTTGCTGCTGTTCACCAACTCCGGTGAGTTGGCCAACCAGTTGATGCACCCCCGCTTTGGCGTTGAGCGTGAATACGCGGTTCGTGTCCTGGGTACCTTGGACGAGCCATCGCGCCTGCGTCTGCTGAGTGGCGTCGAGATCGAGGGCCAGTCGGCTTCGTTTGTCTCCATCAGCAAGGGTGAAGGCGAGGGCGTGAACCAGTGGTATCGCGTGGTGATCACCGAAGGTCGCAACCGCGAAGTGCGCAAACTTTTTGACGCGGTGGGCTTGACGGTCAACCGCCTGATCCGCGTGCGCTACGGTGCCATCGTGCTGCCCCGTGGCCTCAAGCGCGGCATCTGGGTCGAGCTGGGTGAGTCCGATCTGCGTGCCGTGAAGTCGTTGGCTGGCATGGAGCGCCCAGAGTTTGGCCAAGGCCAAACCAGCGGCCAGGGCCGTGCCGCCAACAACAAGGGTCAGCAAAAGTCGCAGCAAGGCTTCAAGGGCCAAAACGGTCAAGGCGGGCCTGGTGTTCAGGGTGGTCAAGGCGCGCAAGGCGGCCGTGGGCAACAGCGTCCCAACGGCCCTGGTGGCAACGGCAACGGTCAAGGCCCACGTGGTCAAGGCCCGAGCGGCCGCGGGCAAGGTGGCTTTGACAATCGCCCCCCACGCAATGCGCCTGATCGTGATCGCGCGGTGTCGGCTTCGCACGACCACGATGATGACGACCACATCGGGCCCATCCCCAACCCGTTGGAGCAAACCTTTGACAAGCGCTTCGTCAAGGGCTCCAAGCGCATCACGGCCGGTTTTGGTCGACCTGACCAGCAAGATCAGGGCCCCCGTGGTCGCAAGAGTGGCGAGCCCGATCCCTTGCAGACCTCGGTCGGTTACATCGGCGCCGATGCTTACTTCGGTAAGGTCGGTGGTGGTGGCCGTGGCGGCAATCGCAGCGGCGGTGGCGGCGGCGGTGGTCGCGGACGTCGCTGATTTCATCAGCCAGGGTAAGTCTCAGCTTGACGCCCCTGGCCCCTTTTACCTTTGACACGGACCCACAGTACAATGTCGGGTTTTGTCCAACATCCATTCGGAGCACATCACATGGCCATCGAACGCACCCTCTCCATCATCAAGCCTGACGCCGTTGCCAAGAACGTCATCGGCCAAATCGTCAGCCGCTTTGAAGGCGCTGGCCTGAAGGTCGCTGCTGCCAAGCTGGTGCAACTGTCGCAAGCCGAAGCCGAAGCTTTCTACGCTGTGCACGCCGCACGTCCTTTCTTCAAGGACTTGGTTGGCTTCATGATCTCTGGCCCCGTGTTCGTGCAAGTGCTCGAAGGCGAAGGCGCTATCTTGAAGAACCGCGACCTCATGGGCGCTACCGATCCTAAGAAGGCCGAAAAGGGCACCATCCGCGCTGACTTCGCTGACAGCATCGATGCCAACGCCGTTCACGGTTCTGACGCTGCTGAAACCGCTGCTCAAGAAATCGCGTTTTTCTTCCCAGCATTGAACGTTTACAGCCGCTGAGCCCTGGCTCAACCGGAAGCAGCATGAGCGCAGTCAACCTCCTCGATTTCGACCTTGAAGGCTTGGCTGCGTTTTGTGAGCAGTTGGGTGAAAAGCGCTTCCGCGCCACCCAGTTGTTCCGCTGGATCCACCAAAAAGGCGCCACCGACTTCGATCAGATGTCGGACCTGGCCAAGTCCTTGCGCAGCAAGTTGCAAGGCGTGGCCACCTTGGCGCCTTTGAAGGTGATCAGCGAGCACGTCTCGACCGACGGCACCATCAAGTGGTTGTTTGACGTCGGCGCGGGGAATGCGATTGAAAGCGTCTACATCCCTGAAGACGACCGGGCCACCTTGTGTATTTCGTCGCAAGCGGGTTGTGCGGTCGGTTGCCGTTTTTGTTCGACCGGGCATCAGGGTTTCAGCCGCAACCTCACGACGGGCGAAATCGTCGCCCAACTTTGGTTTGCCGAGCACACCCTGCGCAAGCGTTTGGGCACAACTGATCGCATCATCAGCAACGTCGTGATGATGGGCATGGGCGAGCCTCTGCAAAATTACAACGCCTTGGTCCCCGCACTCAAAACGATGCTGGACGACCATGGCTACGGCCTGTCGCGCCGCCGTGTGACGGTCTCGACCTCGGGCGTGGTGCCCATGATCGAGCGACTGATGGCCGACTGCCCTGTGGCCTTGGCCGTGTCGCTGCATGCGCCCAATGACCCATTGCGCGACGAGTTGGTCCCGCTGAACAAGAAATACCCCATTGCCGAGTTGCTCGACACCTGCCGCGCTTATTTGAGCGCCGCGCCACGTGACTTCATCACATTTGAGTACTGCATGCTGGACGGTGTGAACGACACCCCTGAGCATGCGCAGCAGCTGATCAAGCTTGTCAAAGGCAAGATCAACTGCAAGTTCAACCTGATCCCGTTCAACCCCTTTCCACAATCTGGCTTGCGTCGATCTGACCTGGCACGGGTTCAGCAGTTTGGTCGCGAGTTGCAAGATGCGGGCATCGTCACCACCGTGCGTAAAACCCGTGGCGACGACATTGACGCGGCTTGTGGCCAGTTGGCAGGCGAGGTTCAGGACCGCACCAACGCGCGCGATCGCATGCTGCGCCAGCCCATCGCGATCAAGGCCATCCCCTGAATGCCGGGGGAAGGCAGCCCGACCGAGCTCTGAGCATCGGCATGGGGCTGTGAAGCCTCTAAACTCAGCGTTTTCTAAGGAGACTCTTGCATGAGGATGCTACGCACCTGGCTGATGGCTTTGCTTTGCCTGAGCGCCTGCGTGGCTGGCCTGGGCGTCTTGGGCGGCTGTGCGGCCGGGCAGGGCGCAGGCAGCTCCTATACCCGGGGTGACATCGCCACGTCTTCTGACGAAGGCGATCTTCGCAAGCGTGCGCGCATCCGTCTGGAGTTGGCATCAACGTATTACGCGCAAGGTCAATACACCACGGCCTTGGATGAGCTCAAGCAAGCCGTCAACATCGACCCCAGCTTGCCTGCAGTCCACGAATTTCGCGGCTTGATTTACGACGCCATGGGCGACGCAGCTCGTGCAGAGTCGAGCTTCAAGCAAGCCCTTTCGCTGGACGAGAACAACGGTAGCGTTCTGCACAACTACGGCTGGTTCTTGTGTCGTCAGCGTCAATACGCAGCGGCAGACGCACTGTTTGAGCGTGCAGCCAATTTGCCTCGCTCGGTGGCCACCAACAAGACCTTGCTGGCGCGTGGCGTCTGCCAAGTCAACGCTGGCCTTTTGCCTGAGGCCGAAAAGACCTTGGTCAAAGCCTATGAGCTGGACCCATCCAGTCCTGCTACAGCATACAACTTGGCTTCTGTGCTCTACAGCCGTGGGGAGCTAGAGCGTGCGCGCTTTTATGTGCGCCGGGTCAATGCCGTGAGCACCCAGGTCACGGCCGAGTCTCTGTGGTTGGCTGTGCGCGTCGAGCACAAGCTGGGCAACAACAATGGGCGCGACGAGTTGGCGGCGCAGATGCGCAGCCGCTTCCCGTCGGCCCGAGAAACCAACGCGCTTGAATTGGGTCGATACGATGAGTGAGCCGTCCCCTGTCACTTACACAACCTCAGACGCGGGCAACCGCAGCGCCGGCGACATCCTTCGCTTGGCTCGCGAGTCCCAAGGCCTGACCCTGGATCAGCTGGCCGCGGCCATCAAGGTGTCTCCTGCCAAGCTGGCGGCGCTCGAAGGCGGTGCCTTTGACCAACTGCCTGACGCCAACTTTGTTCGCGCCTTGGCCATGGCGGTTTGTCGCAGCCTGAAGATCGACGCTGCGCCTGTTTTGGCAGGCTTGCCAGCGGCTCGCGCCATGCCCTTGCATGCCGAGAAGCCGCCTTTGAACCAACCTTTCAAAGATTCGCGTCGTTCATCCCCGCTGTTTGATCAGCCTTGGGCATTGGGTTCGTTGCTGTCCCTGAAATGGCTGGCGCCTCTCGCCCTGCTGCTGGCTGCCCTGGCTGTGTACTTTTTGCCTGACTCTGTGGAGCTGCCAACCTGGGCGCATCTCGGCGGCGCCAGTGCGGCATCGCAAGCGGCCTCAGAGCCCGAAGCACCGGCTTCCGTGCCCGAGGTGCTTGAGGCGCCTTCGCTGCCCGTCAGCGTGGCACCGGCGCCGGCTACGTCCGCTGCATCGTCGCTCAGCCCAACGCTGACGCTCGATACCGGCACCGACGCTGCCGCTTCAGGTGCCTCTGCGGCCGATGGTGCGGCCAGCGTGTCAGCCGATGGCGGCTTGGCGCCGGTTGCTGTGCTTGGGCATGATTTGGTCTTGACCATTGCTGAATCGTCTTGGGTGGATGTGCGTGATGGCGCAGGGGCCAAACTGGTGTCTCGCCAAGCCGATGCCGGCGAGGTTTTGACATTGCAAGGGCGCGCACCCCTGAAGCTACGCATCGGCAATGCTGCCGGTGTCCAGGCCACCTACAGCGGCAAGTCGCTCGATTTGGTCCCGTTCACCCGCAACAACGTCGCGCGCTTGGAGTTGAAGTAAATGAGCCTTGAAAACCTCCGCCTGATGGACGTGGCCCGCCCAGCCGCCCGCCGCTCGTTGCAAGCCAAAGTGGTGTGGGGCAGCCGCGTGGTCACCGTAGGCGGCGATGCGCCCGTGCGAGTTCAGTCGATGACCAACACCGATACGGTGGATGTGATTGGCACCGCGATCCAGGTCAAAGAGCTGGCGATTGCAGGCTCTGAGATGGTGCGCATCACCGTCAACACGCCCGAGGCGGCCGAGGCCGTGCCGCACGTGCGTGACCAGCTTGACCGCATGGGCATCGACGTGCCCTTGGTCGGCGATTTTCACTACAACGGCCACCGCCTGCTGACCGACCACCCGGCCTGCGCTCAGGCCTTGTCCAAGTACCGCATCAACCCGGGCAACGTTGGCAAGGGCGACAAAAAGGACCGTCAGTTCGCGCAGATGATCGAAGCTGCCATGCGCTACGACAAGGTCGTTCGCATTGGCGTGAACTGGGGCAGTCTTGACCAAGAACTGCTGGCCGCTTTGATGGACGAGAACGCAGCCAGCGCCGATCCTTGGACGGCGCAACAGGTCATGTACCAGGCCTTGGTCAGCTCGGCCCTGCAGTCGGCCCAAGCGGCGCGCGACCTGGGCATGCGCCCTGAGCAAATCATCCTGTCCTGCAAAGTCAGCGGTGTCCAGGACCTCATCAGCGTTTACCGCGGTCTGGCCGAGCGTTGCGACTACCCGCTGCACCTGGGCTTGACCGAAGCCGGCATGGGCACCAAGGGCACGGTGGCATCGGCCACGGCCTTGTCCATCTTGTTGCAAGAGGGCATTGGCGACACCATCCGCGTCTCGCTCACACCCCAGCCCGGCGAGGCCCGCACCCAAGAGGTGGTGGTGGCCCTCGAGATCTTGCAGGCCTTGGGCCTGCGCACCTTTGTGCCCAGCGTCACGGCTTGCCCCGGTTGCGGTCGCACCACCAGCACTGTTTTCCAGGATCTGGCCAAGCAAATCGACGATTACCTGCGCGCGCAGATGCCTGTTTGGCGTAACCAGTTTCCGGGCGTTGAAAACCTCAAGGTTGCCGTGATGGGTTGCATCGTCAACGGCCCCGGCGAAAGCAAGCACGCCGACATTGGCATCAGCCTGCCAGGCAATGGCGAGGCCCCCGCTGCGCCCGTCTTCATTGATGGCGAGAAGGCCTTGACCCTGCGTGGCGATCGCATCGCCGAAGAATTCCAGCAACTGGTCCAGACCTACATCGAGCGCCGCTTTGCGCCGGTGGTTTCTGCCTGAACAACGACAAAAAGATCCCTGATCCCATGGCCGAACAACTCAAAGCCATCAAAGGCATGAACGACATCCTGCCGCCCGAATCCGGGCGCTGGGAATGGCTCGAAGGCGTGGTGCGCCAACTCATGCGCCGCCACGGCTACCTGAACATGCGCACGCCCATCGTTGAGCCCACGGCGCTGTTCGTGCGCGGCTTGGGCGAAGTCACCGACATCGTTGAAAAGGAGATGTACTCCTTTGAAGACAGTCTCAATGGCGACCGCCTGACCCTGCGGCCCGAAGGCACGGCAGGTGCTGTGCGCGCCATCAACGAACACAGCTTTTTGTACGAAGGCGGCAAACGCCTGTACTACATCGGCCCCATGTTCCGCCACGAACGCCCTCAAAAAGGCCGCTATCGTCAGTTCCACCAAGTGGGTGCCGAGGTGCTGGGCTT
>JAVLFO010000264.1:0-8574 GCA_046052805.1 Aquabacterium sp.
CGCACCGTGGTGGCCTCGCCGCTGTACAAAAACCACTTTGACTTGCGCAACGGCGAGTGCCTGGAGTCGCCCGAGCATTCGGTGCGGGCCCATGCGGTGCGAACCGACGGTGGGCAGGTGTTGGTGGCGCTGGTTTGAGGTGATGGGCGGCGCAGGGGCCGGAAAGTGCGGACAATCGCAGGGTCCGTGTTCCTTTTCGAGCGCCTGTTCGCCTGCCCATGTCCTTGTCTGTTTCTCACCTTGTGTTGCGCGCCAAGCAGTTGGAGATCGACGCCATCGGGCAGTTGGCCGCTCGCGTCGAGTTCGCCAGCGTCATGGGTGAGTTGATCCACGCTTTGCAGCGTGAGCGCGGTGCCAGCAGCATCTATCTGGCCTCCCATGGGCAGCGCTTTGCCGCTGAGCGAGACGCCGCCATGCAGGCCGCCAGGCCCATGGAAGCTGCTTTGCGGGCCTTGTTTGCCACGCAGTCCACACGCGAAGAGGGGGCCTCGGCGCGCACCTTGTCCTTGATGGCCTGGGTGTTGTTGGACCTCGATGCGCTGGAGGCTTTGCGCGATCAAGTCGATCAGCTCACGCCCAGTGCGCACGACGCGGTGGCGGCCTTCAGTCGTTTGATTGCCGGCCTGGTCGAGCTGATTTTTCATGTGGCCGATGGGGCCCAACACCCGGGCATTTCGCGCCTGTTGGTGGCGCTGGTGCACCTGTTGCAGGGCAAAGAGGCCGCTGGACAAGAGCGTGCTGTGGGCGCGCAGTTGTTTGCCTCAGGGGCCAGTGACGACACCGAGCAGCAGCGCATCGTTCACCTGATCGATGCCCAAGAGCGCAGCCTGCTGGTGTTCGAAGAGTTTGCCGATCCGGCTTTGCGCCAACGCTGGCAGCAGCACCGGCTCACGCCCACGGTAGCGCAGCTGGAGCGCCTGCGTCGCACGCTGTGCACGGCCCGCCCCGGTGCGGCCTTGGACACCGCTTTGAGCGACGCCTGGTTTGAGTTCAGCAGCGAACGCATCACCGAGATGTGGCACTTGCAGACGGCCTTGGTGCAGTGCTTGCGTCTGGCATGTGAGGCGCAACGCCAAGCTGCGCAGCAAGATCTGCAGGACTCGGCGGGTTTGTTGCAGCAACTGCGTGAGAACCCACCGCCACACACCGATGCGGTGGCGCGCTTTTTCAACGCACCTGCGCCCAGGGATGCGACGCCCGCCTGGCCGGATGGCCCCAAGGTCGCGCAGGCCAACCATGGTGGCGCCAGCTTGTCGTCTTTGGTGGACCTGCTTCAAACGCAGTCGACCCGTTTGAGCGCCATGGAGCTGGAGCTCGACGCTGCCCGTCGCGCCTTGCACGAGCGCAAGGTGATTGAGCGTGCCAAGGGCGCACTGATGTCGCGCCTGGGTTTGAGCGAAGAAGCGGCCTTTCGCTCGCTGCAAAAAACGTCCATGGACCACAACCGGCGTCTGGTCGATGTGGCCGAAGCGACCTTGGCTTTGCCCGATGCGTTTTTTGCCGCTCGAAAGCCCTAGGCAGGCTCACGCGCCAGCCAACAAGCCCACATTGCCCCCGGCTGCGGCGGTGTTGATGCTCAGGGTTTGCTCACCGCAAAAGCGCACCAGGTAGTGCGGGCCGCCGGCTTTCGGGCCAGTGCCACTCAGCCCTTCACCGCCAAAGGGTTGGACGCCCACCACCGCACCGATCATGTTGCGGTTCACGTAGACATTGCCCACGCGGGCGCGCTGCGCCATCTGGTTTGCACGGCTGTCGATGCGCGTCTGGATGCCCAGCGTCAGGCCGTATCCCAAGGCATTGATCTGGTCGACCAAGGCCAGCGGATCGCCTGACCAGCGCACGATGTGCAGCACGGGGCCAAACACCTCTTGGCGCAGGTCGCTCACCCTCGTCAGCTCGAAGGCTTGTGGCGGGATCAGTGCGTTTGTTTGACTTGGGGCAGGCAGCAGGGGCCGGGCCGTGTCACGCAGCCTTTGCAGGTGCTGGTGGATGCCTTGGGCGGCTTCGGCGTCGATCACCGGGCCCACATCGGTCGACAACAGGGTGGGGTCGCCACAGGCCAGCTCGCTCGCCGCGCCTTGGATCATCTCGATCAAGCGGTCGGCGATGGCTTCGTGCACGCACAGCAGGCGCAGGGCCGAGCAGCGCTGACCAGCTGAGCGGAAGGCGCTTTGCACCACGGCATCTGCCACCTGTTCGGGCAGGGCACTCGAGTCCACGATCATGGCGTTGAGGCCGCCGGTCTCGGCAATCAGCGGCACGATGGGGCCGTCTTTGGCAGCCAGGCTGCGCTGAATGAGCTTGGCCACTTGCGTGGAGCCTGTGAAGGCCACGCCAGCCACTTCGTGCTGCGCGACCAGGGCCGCGCCCACCGTGTCACCGGGGCCATGCAGCAGTTGCAGCGCGTCGTGCGGCACACCGTGGCGGTGCAGCAGCGCCACGAAGGCGTGCGCCACGCCGGGGGTTTGCTCGGCCGGCTTGGCCAGCACGGTGTTGCCTGTGACCAGCGCGGCGGCCACTTGGCCGGCGAAGATGGCCAGCGGGAAGTTCCAGGGGCTGATGCAGACCCAGGCGCCACGGCCGTGCAGGCGAAGTTCGTTGGTTTCACCAGTGACGCCCGGGCCCTCGGCGGGCAGGCTCTGCGGGGCCATCAAAGTGCCGGCCTGAAGCGCGTAGTAGCGCAAGAAGTCGATGGCTTCGCGCACCTCGGCCACCGCATCGCCCCAGGTCTTGTGGGCCTCTTTGACCAGCAGGGCGGCGTAGGTTGGCAGTTGTGCTTGCAGGGCGTCGGCGGTGTCTTGCAGGGCTTGGGCGCGTTGGGCCACGGGCGAGTCGTTCCAGCCGCGTTGTGCGGCACAAGCGCGTTGCACTGCCGCGGGCACCTGGGCCACATCGCACTCAGGCACCACGGGCACCTGGGTGTGTGGCAAGGCGGCCAGCAGCGCAGCGGCGTCGGTGTCGACGCTCAGCTCGATGCCTTGGCTGTTGGCGCGATGCGGCCCGAACAAAGCTGAGGGCAAGGGCAGGAAGGGCGTGCGTTCAAAGTGCAGTGGCGACGAGAGCAAGGCGGCCATGCCCAAGGACTCGTCGGCCAGTTGGTGCACGAAGGAGGTGTTGGCGCCGTTTTCCAGCAGGCGGCGAACGAGGTATGCCAGCAAGTCGCGGTGTTGGCCCACGGGGGCGTAGACGCGGCAGCTGAGGTGCGGGTGTTGCAGCACCTCGCGGTACAGGCCTTCGCCCATGCCGTGCAGGCGTTGCAGTTCGAAGCGCGAGCCCAGGCGGTCTGCCATTTGCACGATGGCGGCCACCGTGCCGGCGTTGTGTGTGGCGAACTGCGGGAAGACGGCGTCGGGTGCGGCCAGCAGGGCGCGGGCGCAGGCCAGGTAGCTGATGTCGGTGTGGTGCTTGTGCGTGAACACGGGGTAGGCGCTGAGGCCACCTTCTTGGGCGCGTTTGACCTCGGCATCCCAATAGGCGCCTTTGACCAGGCGGCACATCAGGCGCACCTGGTATTTGCGCGCCAGTTCGATGACGTGCTCGACCAGTTCGAGCGAACGGGTTTGGTAGGCCTGCAAGGCCATGCCAAAGCCCTGCCATTGCGGGTGGCGTGCGGACACATGGCTCAGCACGGCTTCGAACACGTCGAGCGACAGCTCCAGGCGGTCGCACTCTTCGGCGTCGATGGTGAGGTTGATGTCGGCTTCGGCGGCCAGGTCACACAAGCCCATCAGTGCGGGCACCAGCTCGCGCAACACGCGCTCGCGCTGGGCGTGTTCGTAGCGGGGGTGCAGGGCGCTGAGCTTGATCGAGATGCCGTCGCGCTGGGTGCAATCGCCCGGGCCGGTGTTGGCGGCGGCGATGTGGGTGAGGGCGTCGGTGTAGCTGCGCAGGTAGCGGGTGGCCTCGACCTGGGTGCGGGCGCCTTCGCCCAGCATGTCGAAGCTGAAGCGCACATTTGGCTGCTGCGCATGAGTGAGGCTCGACTCGCGCAGGGCGGCCTCGATGGTTTCACCCAGCACGAACTGGCGGCCCAGCAACTGCACCGCGCGCACGGTAGCGGCCACGATGGCCTTGGCACCGAGGCGTGCCGCCAGACCCGGGTGGCTGCCGGCCTCGGGCAGGAACTTCTTGGACAGGGCAATGGCTGTGTTGGACAGGCGGGCCAAGGTCGAGTCGCCCGACTGGCTGAAGTCGGCCCGGCTGAGCTGGTCGGCCGTCAGCGCCATGGCGGTTTCGGCATCGGGCACCCGCAGCAGGGCCTCGGCCAGGCGCATCAAGGCCAGGCCCTCGCTGCTGGAGATGGGGTACTCCTTGAGCAGCGTTTCCATGGCCCAAAAGGGCGGCGGGTTGTCGCGCACGGCCTGCACCCACGGCGTGGCCATCTGGGCGGCTTCGGCCCAGTTCAAGGCGCCTTGCAGGCTTTGCAGGCGGTGCTCGACGACGTCTTGTTCAGGGCGATGGGGGTGGGGCAGGCGCATGGTCTCGTCCATTGAGGCAATGACAAGATCTTCTGTGTTTGGCCTTTGAGTTTTTGTCTGAAATGGTGCGCTTTGACCGAGTTTTCATCGGTCTAGGGCGCCGTGTCAGTGGGTGATGGCCGGGAAAGCTTGGCGCAGGCCGGAAATCAGCATTTCCACCGCCATGGCCGACAAGAGCAGGCCCATGAAGCGCTCCAGCGCGATCAGCCCGGACCGCCCGAGGCGCTTGGACAGCACCTGTGCCGAGGCCAGCACCGCCCAGCCCACCACCATGGCCAGCACGATGGCGGCCGTCCACGACCAGGCGCGCTCGGGCTGACGAGAGGCCAGCAGCACCACGGTGGCCAGCGCCGAGGGGCCAGCGATCAGCGGAATGGCCAAGGGCACGAGCAGGGGCTCGCCCTCGGTTTCAGACGAGGCCACGCTCACGCCCATGCTGGGAAAAGCCATGCCCAGCGCGATCAAGAACAAGATCACACCGCCGGCGATTTCGAGCGCCACATTGCTCAGGCGCATGGCCTTGAGCAGCGACTCGCCGCCCAGCATGAAGAGCAGCAGCATCACCGTGGCGATGGCGCATTCGCGCGTGATCACCCACAGGCGGCGCTGCGGGGGCACGTCTTTGAGCAAGCTGATGACCACGGGCACGTTGCCCAAGGGGTCGGTCACGATCAGCAGCACGATGAAGGCCGACAGGAAGTCGTGTTCCATGGCTCAAGCCTCCTTCAGCACGGGCTTATTGGCGCTGCTGGTGGGCCACTGCGACAGCATCACCCCCAGCACGATCAGCGCGGCACCCAGCAGGGCCCGGTCTTCCAGCACCTCGTTGATGTACCAAACGGCCGTGAGCGAGGCAAACACCGGCTCCAGCCCGTAAATGATGGCGGCCTCGACGGCCCGCACGCGCTGTTGTCCCCAGGCTTGCAGCCAGACCATGCCGGCGCTGCCCATCACGCCCAGGTAGACCAGGGGCAGCAGGTGCGATTCGGCGCGTGTCCACAAGGTGGCATTGTCGGTGTTGGGGGACAAGGCCGTGCCAGCCGCACCCATCAGCAGCATCACCACCGATTGCACTGCGGCCAGACGCTCTGGGCGGCATGGTTGTCCGCTCAAGGCGGTGGCTTTGGCGCACGACTCGAACAACAACACGTACACGGCGTACATGAAGGCGCTGCACAAGGTGAGCGTGTCGCCCAGGCTCCAGGGGGCGCTCTCGTAAAACAGGCCGCTCAAACCCAGCACGCTGAGGACGGCACCGACCACCACCGGCCAGCCCAGGCGTTGGCCCAGGCCGGTGGCCAGCAGCGGCACGATGACCACGTTCAAGCCGGTGATGAAGGCATTGCGGTTGCTGGTGGTCAGGCCCAGTCCACTGACCTGCAAGGCCGTGGCCACGAACATGACCCCGCCCATGACCAGGCCCCAGCGCAACTCGGTGCGGCGCAGCCCTCGCAAGAAGGGCCACAGCACCAGGGTGGACACCACAAAGCGCCAGGTGATGATCTCGAAGGCAGGCAGGTCACCGCTCATGGCTTTCATGGCGGGGAAGGTGGTGCCCCACACCATCGTGACCAGGATCAGGGCCAGCAGCCCCATGCGGTGACCATTCATGCAAACGCGCTTTCTGTCTCAGCTCAGTTGAAGGTGTAGCGGGCCATCAGGTTGAAGCGCGACAAGTCGCCCTTCTCGCCAGCCAATGTTTTGCGTTGACCGTAGATGAGCTCGGCACCCAGGTCCACATTCTTGACGGGCGTATAGATGGCGCCGGCGTGCAGTTGGTAGACGCTCTTGTTGATGGCGTATTGGCCCGCGTTGCCCAGGCCCGAGGCCACGCCAATCGACTCAGCGTAGTCGGTATAAGCGTTACGGTAGTTTTGCTGCCAGCCGCCTACGAAGTTGTAGCGCAGGGTGTCGCTCACCTTGTACTGATAGCCAGCCACCACGCCCACTGCACGCTCCATCAAGATGCGGTTGTTGGTAGTGTCCAGGAAAGCGCCTTCCACGTAGTTGAAGTAGCGACCGATGCCTTGGCCGTAGGTCACAGCCAAGCTCAGAGAGTCTTGGCCGCCGCGCATTTTGATCAAGGTGGTGGCGCCAGCGCCGTAGCCACGCTTGCTGGCGTTGGTCGTGCCGTCTGAGCTGACGGCCTTGATCTGGTGCGTCACGCCGCGCACGCTGACGTTACCCCAGTCATAGGCTTTGTCCCAACGGGTCACCAGGTCAGGTGACTTGGCCGTGCCCTTGGATGACACCACCAAACCATATTGGCTGTCGGGCTCCATCACGTAGCTCACCGGGTTTTCAAGCGCAACGGTCAGTGCCCCAATGTCAGGTGCGCTGTAGGTATAGCGCACCACAGGTTGGCGAATGAAGGTTGATCCGATGGGACCGTTGAAGTCGACCGTTTCAGGCGAGTTGTCCAAGTCCATGAAGGTGGACCAGGTCTGGCCGATCAAGAAGCCGCCGATGGTGCCGTAGGCCTGGCGCAGGCGGAAGTTGTACGAGTTCAGCGCCTGCTGCGTCAGGGCCGTTTTGTCCGAGCCGCCCGATGCGGCATTGCCCAAGCGAGGTTCGTTGTTGAAGTCACCTTCGATCTTCACGCCCAAAGGGCCATAGGGCGAGGGTGTGGATGACTCGATGCCCAAACGCGATGTGCGTGCGTGGATGAGCGTCTGGCCTGCGCGTGATGTCGTGCCGTTGACGGGCGCATACGGCAAGAAGGTCGAAAAGTCATTGCCGGAGTTGTCGCTCTTGAAGTCATGGATGGCATTGACTTCGGCATAGCCATAGAGCTTGATCGACGTCTCCGAGCCTGGCAGACGGAAGCTGCCAGGGATGTCGCCCGCGACGACCGCGTCCTTTTGCTTGAGCTCGATTTGCTCCAGGCGCTCAACCACCGCAGGGTCCACCGCCGGGGCCGCCGGTGCAGCTGCAGCTACAGGGGCCGCAGGCGCTGGCTTTTGCGCCTTCATCTCGTTGATCTCTTTGCGCAGGCGCATCACCTCGTTGCGCAGCTCTTCAAAGTCTTTGGCTGATTGCGCCATGGCAGGCAAGGAGGTGACGGCTGCAGCCAGCAGGGCCAGGGTCAGTGCGCTTCTTTTCATGGTGAACCTTTGTGGATGAAGGGTGGCTCAAAAATGGGTGAACAGGCGAGGGCGGCGTCAGTGCGCCACTTGCCCCAGAAAGGCGCGGATGCGCGGGTTGTCTTGCTCGTCGAAAAAGCCTTGGGGCGTTCGGTCTTGCACGATCTCACCTTGGTTGAGGAAGAGCACGCGGTCAGAGACCTCGCGCGCAAACCCCATCTCGTGCGTGACGATGATCATGGTCATGCCCGAGCGGGCCAGCTGCTTCATGACGTCCAGCACCTCTTTGACCATCTCCGGGTCGAGTGCTGAGGTGGGCTCGTCAAACAACATCACCTTAGGCTCCATGGCCAGCGCACGTGCGATGGCCACGCGCTGCTGCTGTCCACCTGACAAGGCAAAGGGGTACTTGTGCGCGTGCGCTTCCATGCCCACTTTGCGCAGCAAGGCCATGGCCTTGGCTTCGGCCTCGGCCTTGGGCGTGCCACGCACACGGCGAGGGGCGCGGCTCACGTTCTCCAGCACCGTCATGTGCGGGAAGAGGTTGAACTGCTGGAACACCATGCCCACCTCGCGGCGCAAGGCGCTCAGGCTCTTGGCGTCTTCTTTGACCGCGATGCCGTCGACCTGGATGGAGCCACTGTCGTGCGTCTCCAGGCGGTTGAGCATGCGCAGCAAGGTGCTTTTGCCAGACCCCGAAGAACCCAAGATCACCGTGACCTTGCCCTCGTCAAAATGGGTCGAGACATTGCGCAACACGTGGTGCGTGCCGAAGCTTTTGTTGACCTGGTGAACCGTGATGAATGGCTTGCTCATGGTCGGCGGCCCTCCACGTCGTAGCGGCGTTCGACCGCGTCAGAGATCTGCGTCAGCGCCGTGGTCAGCACCAGGTACACGATGGCGGTGGTGATCAGTGTGGGCATGGGCTGGAAGGTGGCGGCTTGCACGCGGTTACCTACATTGGTCAGTTCGACCACACCGATGGTGTAGGCCAGAGACGAGTCCTTGAGCAA
>JAVLFO010000265.1:0-4431 GCA_046052805.1 Aquabacterium sp.
TGCTGCCCCAGCCAAACTGAACCAAGCTGCCTTGGGTCAGACGACGCCATGGGATGCCACGGGCGGCGGCGGCGGTCACGATCGAGCCCGTGCTGGGGCCCAAGCGCACATCTTCATCGAGCTCGCGCAGCGCGGCCATGGCTGCGTCGACGTCAAAAGCCTCGCCCGTCAAGGCGGCTTGGATCAGGGTTTGAGCCTGCTCAAAGGCTTGGCGACCGACCGACTCCTCGCTGTATTCCACGATGACCTGGTACACGCCGGGCTCGGGCGTTTGCGCGGTGCGGCTGAACGTGACCGGGCAACCTGCTTGCGCTTGCAGCGCAAGGGCCGCAGCCTCCAGCACATGGGCGAGCGAGATCTGGCCGGGTCGGCCGTCAGGCCTCAAGGGGCCCAGTGTCGGGAAAAGCTTACGCAGCCGGTCCTCGAAACCGGCCAGCTGGTCGAGCGCGCGTTCGGCGGGGTCGCAGGCGACCACGGCTTCGATCGCCGTGTGGCGGCTCCAGAGATTGGGGCCACGCAGGGCCCGTGTGCGAGAAACGTCCATCGGCTTGTCTCTTGGTGTTCGCGTCGAAATCGATCAAAGCCTGCGCTCAGCGCACGCTCTTGGGGGTTGGGTCGTAGGTTTCCAGGCCAGCGGCGATCAGCTCGGGCGAGATGCCCACTGCCCACGCCACCGCCACGGCCGCCAACAGCGACTTGACGCTGGTTCCGGGCACGTGGGGCTCGGCCAAACCGGCCACCATGCGGCGAGCTGCAGCGCCGTTGAGGTCGGCACATCGCACGGGCGCGTGGCCGTTGTGGGTCAGCAGCACGTGGTGGCCATCGACGGACACGGTGCGACCGCCCTTGTCACGGTGCGCCACCATGGCCGGTGCGTTGTGGTCGAGTTCGTACAAGATCACGTCGCCATCGCACAAGTCGGCCATCTCGACCAAACGCTCGTCGGCGGCATTGAGCACCGCCACGCCATTGGACAAAACCACGTCCACCTGGGTGCGCAGCACCTTGAAGAGCTGGCCCGCTTCGTGGATGTCGTGCTCGGCCAAAGCCGCATCGACGGGCGCCTCCCAACCCAAGAGGTCGGTCACGACGCCCACGGTGCAGCGGTCGTAGGCCAAACCATCGTTGAGGATGCTGGCCGCGCTGTTCTCCAGCACCACGGCATTGACTTCGCGGTTCATCAAGAGGCGCTGACCGGCAGCCCAATTGGCACGGTCGCCTGACTCTACGCGGCGGCTGCCCAAGAACAGCCCTTCGCGGCAAGCCAAGCCCACATGGCGGCCACTGAGGTGCAGCAGCCATGCCGACAGCCGTGCGATGTTGCTGGTGCCTTGCGAGCCAGCCACGCCAATGATGGGGATGCGGCCGGTGGCGTGCTCGTCAAACAGGTGATCGACGATGGCCTTGCCCACCGGACGGGGCAAGCCCTCAGCGGGCTTGAGGTGCATCAACAGACCTGGGCCTGCATTGACCTCGACCACAGCGCCACGCTGGGCCAGCAAGGGCTTGGAGATGTCTTGCGCCACCACGTCGACACCCGCGATGTCCAGGCCCACCACGCGGGCGGCCAGGCCCACCAAGTAGGCGACCTCCGGGTGAACCTCGTCGGTGCAGTCAATGGCCACATTGCCATTGCGTTGGATCAGCACGGTGCGGCCCGCAGCGGGCACGGCCTCAGGGCTCAGGCCTTGGCGCTGCAGGTCGAGTTGCACCACTTCGTCCTCTTGCACCTTGATCAGGTTGAGCGGGAACTCTTCAGTGCTGCCACGGCGCGGGTCGGTGTTGAGCTGCGCGTCGATCAGCGCCAGCACGGTGGACTTGCCATCGCCTGTGACCCAGGCGCTTTCGCCCCGGGCCGCAGCCACCACCTTACCGCCGACCACCAAGATGCGGTGCTCGTCGCCGCGCACATGGCGTTCAACCAGCACTTCGCTGCCGTGCTGTTCGGCCAGCTTGAAGGCGGCCTCAACGTCAACGCGGGTGCTCAAATCGAGCGACACGCCGCGGCCATGGTTGCCGTCGGTGGGCTTGATCACCACGGGCAAGCCGATGTCTTCGGCGGCCTCCCAGGCTGCGTCGGCCGAGGCCACGATCTGACCCTCGGGCACGGGCACGCCGCAAGACTTGAGCAGGCTCTTGGTCAGGTCCTTGTCGCGCGAGATGCCTTCGGCAATGGCGCTGGTCAGGTCGGTCTCAGCCGTCCAGATGCGGCGCTGCGCGGCACCATAGCCCAGTTGGACCAAGTTGCCGTCGTTCAAGCGGATGTGCGGGATGCTGCGGTCGGTGGCCGCGCCCACGATGGCCGCCGTGCTGGGGCCAAGGTAGTGGTCATCGATGCTCTCTCGCACCTGGTCAACCGCCACACTCAGGTCAAACGGCTCGTCGTTGATGGCGGCCATCAGGAGACCATGGCCGGCGCTCAAAGCGGCTCGGGCCACCTGCTCGTCACGGGCACGGAACACCATGCGGTAAACGCCACGCTGGCTGGTGCTGCGCGTTTGGCCAAAACCGGTCGGCATGCCCGCCAGGTTCAGCAGCTCGATGACGATGTGCTCAAGAATGTGCCCCGCCCAGGTGCCTTCTTGCAGACGCTGGATGAAGCCCCCGCGCTCGCCCACGCCGCAATGGTGTTCAACCAAAGCGGGCAGCAAGGCCGTGAGGCGGTCGTTGAAACCGGGCAGCAAGTTGGAAGGCAAGTCTTCCAGCTCGCCCAGGTCCAGCCACACTTCGAGCACAGGACGGTAGGTCCAGATGTTGGGGCCACGCAAGTAATTGATGCGCAGGAGCTTGATGTCGTTCTTTTTGTTCATGTCCAGCAGGGGGGATGCGTCCTCAGCGAACTGTAGGACCGGCTGGTAAATCGGAGGGCGGCCCGCGATTCTCGCCCGGCTTGGGCGAAAATGTCAGACCCTGCACAGGGGGCGACGACTCCGGCGCCTTCAATCGCCAGTTTGTGCGCCACCAAAACACCATGCACCATCACCATCCCGTTGACGCCCCAGGGCATCAGGCCGATCACGACAAAACCAGGGCGGATTTGCCGCTGGCACCTCAAGAGAACGTTCTGAGCCGCCTGGAGGTTGACTTGGACGCCCAACTTCGCTTTGCGGCCTCCACTTTGGTGCTCACCGACCAACGCTTGCTGAGCCGCGCCGCCGGCGCCACCGCTTGGCAAAGCTGGGACGCGTCTGACGCCGCCCTGCCCGGCTTGAGCCTGCGCCACAGCGACCACGCTGGCGTGGGCACCCTCGAATTGCACGCTGCAGACGCGCGCCTGGCCACGTGGCGTTTCACGCTGAACGCACAGGTGCAGGTGTTGCGCCTGGTCGAGCAGTTCGAGCGCCGCCAAACCGCCCTGCGCACCGGCGAGCTGCCCCCCGACGACGACAGCACCCAGTGCCCCACGTGCAAAGCGCAGTTGCCCGCCGACAGCGACGAGTGCCCCGTTTGCACCCGTGAGCTGCAGACGCCGCCCTCGACCTGGGTGCTGTTGCGCCTGTGGCGCTTTGCCAAGCCCTACCAAGGCAAGCTGGCCGCTGGTTTTGGCCTGACGCTGGCTTCAACGGCCGCCACGCTGGTGCCGCCTTACCTGACCATCCCTTTGATGGACAAGGTGTTGATCCCCTTCCAAGGCGGCCAAGCCATCGACCCGATGTTGGTGGCCATGCTGATGGGCGGCCTGCTCGTCTCGGCCCTGCTGGCCTGGAGCCTGGGCTGGGCGCGCACCTACCTGCTGGCCTTGGTGTCCGAGCGCATCAGCGCCGATTTGCGCACAGCCACCTTTGACCACCTGCTGGGGCTGTCGCTGGATTACTTCGGCAGCAAGCGCACCGGCGATTTGATGTCGCGCATTGGCAGCGAGACCGACCGCATCAGCGTGTTCCTGTCGCTGCACGCGCTCGACTTCGCCACCGACGTGCTGATGATCGGCATGACGGCCATCATCTTGTTTTCGATCAACCCCTGGCTGGCCCTGGTAACGCTGTTGCCACTGCCCTTCATCGCCTGGCTGATCCACGTGGTGCGCGAAAAGCTGCGCACCGGCTTTGAAAAGATCGACCGCGTCTGGGGCGAGGTCACCAACGTGCTGGCCGACACCATCCCAGGCATCCGTGTGGTCAAGGCCTTTGCGCAAGAGCACCGCGAGGCCAAGCGCTTCAAAGACGCCAATGCCCACAACCTCGAGATCAACGACAAGCTCAACACCACGTGGTCGCTGTTTTCACCCACGGTCGCGCTGATGACCGAAATCGGTCTGCTGGTGGTCTGGACCTTCGGCATCTGGCTGGTTTCACACAAGCAGATCACGGTGGGTGTGCTCACCGCCTTCATCGCTTACATCGGGCGCTTTTATGGCCGCCTGGACTCGATGAGCCGCATCGTGTCGGTCCTGTCTCTTATACACATCTGACGCTGCCGACGACTAGTCGA
>JAVLFO010000266.1:0-3031 GCA_046052805.1 Aquabacterium sp.
CGCGCAGCACCCAGTTGCCCAGCGGGACGATCTGGCCGGTTTCCTCGGCCACGGGGATGAATTCGCCGGGGCCAATCAGCCCGCGCTCCGAGTGCTGCCACCGCACCAGGGCCTCGAAGCCGATGATCTCGCCGGTGTCCAATCGCATCTGGGGCTGAAAGTACAGGCGGAACTGCTCGCTGGCCAAGGCCTGACCCAGCTCGCGCTGCAGCAAGGCGCGCGCCTGCGCTGTGGCCGCCATGCTGGCATCGAAGAAGCGGTAGGTGTTGCGCCCAGCGGCCTTGGCCGCATACAGGGCCAAGTCGGCGTACTGCAGCAAGGACTGCGGGGTGCGCCCGTCGCGCGGCGCCAGGGCCACGCCCACGCTGGCGCGCACCTCGACCAAGACCTCATCCAGCTGACAAGGGTCGGCCAGCAGCACCAGCAAGCGCTCGGCCAAAGCGGCCGCCGTCTCGGGTGTGGTGAAGCGCCAGGTCAACAAGGCGAATTCATCGCCCCCCAGGCGCGCCAGCAAGTCGCCCTCAGCGACGCACGACTTCAAGCGCGCGCCGACGCGACGCAGCAGCTGGTCACCCACGCTGTGCCCAAGCGTGTCATTGACGTGCTTGAAGTTATCCAGGTCAAGGAAGAGCAAGGCACAAGGGCGACCTGGGATTTCTGGGCTGGCTGCCAAGCGCTCAAGCTCTGAGCTGAAACGGTGGCGGTTGGCCAGCCCGGTCAAGGCGTCGAAGTTGGCAAGCCGCGCCAGTTCGTCACGCGCGTGGCGCGTTTGCGTGATGTCAACACCCACGCCACGCCACCCAGCTGAACGACCAGCCTCGTCATGCAAGGGCTTGGCAGACAAGGACCACCAGTGGATTTCGTGACCGACCTCGACCGAAATTTCCAGATCACGGAAAGGCTGCCCCAGGCGGATGCAACTGGTCAACTTGGCCAGCGCAGCGGCCGCATCTTCGTCATCAGGCGGCAACATGCCGGTCAACAGTTCGGTGAGCGTGCGTTGAGACAGCATGCGTGTAGGCAGGCCGAAGGACTGCGACAGCCGGGCCGAGACATGCCGCAAGTGTCCCGACGGGGATATCTCCCACAGCCAGTCGGATGCGTGCTCTTCAAAGTCACGCAGCAGCAAATCGATCAGCTGCTTTTGACGCTCGGTCTCTGCGTCGGCCCGCAAGCGGCTCATGAAGACCTTGCCATTGGCATAGCCCACGCCCGACATCACGGCCGCGTACACGCCCAACAGCAAGGTCAAGGTCGGGGTGTTGCCATAGGTCGATTGCCACAAACCACCCACGCAAGCCAGGCACAAAGTGACCACGTAAGCCACCGACGCCTGCACCATGGGGCTCAACATGAAAGCACCGCCACAGATGGTGCCCACCACAACGGATGAAATCAGCATGGCCCCGTTGTGATCGGCGCTCGGAAACACCGCCAACGGCACAACGGACCAGAGCGCGGCGAAGCCCACCACCTGAACCGACACGATGCGCACAGACAAACGAGAAGCCACCGGGCGCACGCCCTCGCGGATCATGCTGCGCCACCAAACCGCTGCCACGGGCAGGGACAGCGTCACCGCGAAACACCACAACCCCAGCCAAGGATGCGCCACGCGCCCCCAAAACACCCAGACCAAGGCCATGGTGTTGATGGCGTTGCCAGTGGCGATCAAGGGCAGCAGGCTGAGCAGCGCCTGGATTTGGCGAGCGCGGTAGTGACCCACCATGGGGCCGTCGACGCTCATCTGCGGACTGACGTCCGACAGCACCTGCTGCCAACGTTGGCGCCAGGGCGACCCAATGGGGTCAGGAGATGGCGGAAGCAAACCTGTCATGCACAACCAATTCGACTCAATAGCGTGACATCGACTGCCCAGCGTCAAACTTGAAGCGATCAGGCGTCACAGATACGTCCCTGAGCACGCGACAGCGCCCAAGTTGGACACGGGCGTTGCCACATTGTGGGGCCGCATTTGGCTTACCATCGCAGCCCCACCGAGTGGAAAGCCCCCTTCATGAGTGCCGATAAACCCTTGTCTGATGCCGAACAGGCCCTGCGCGACGCCGCCTGTGAATACCACCGCCTGCCCACGCGGGGCAAGATCGCGGTCAACCCGACCAAACCGCTGAGCAACCAGCGCGACCTGGCTTTGGCCTACTCGCCAGGTGTGGCTTACCCCTGCCTGGCGATTGAACAAGACCCTGCGCTGGCGTTTGACTACACCTCACGCGGCAACCTGGTCGCCGTGATCACCAACGGCACGGCCGTGCTGGGCTTGGGCGACATCGGTCCGCTGGCCTCCAAGCCGGTGATGGAAGGCAAAGGCTGCCTGTTCAAGAAGTTTGCGGGCGTCGATGTGTTCGACATCGAACTGGCCGAGCGCGACCCCGACAAGCTGATCGAGATCATTGCGGCACTGGAGCCCACGCTGGGCGGCATCAACCTCGAAGACATCAAAGCGCCCGAGTGCTTCTACATCGAGAAGCAACTCAGCGCCCGCATGAACATCCCCGTCTTCCACGACGACCAACACGGCACCGCCATCATCTCCAGCGCAGCGCTGCTGAACGGGCTGGAGCTGGTCGGCAAGAAGATCGACGAGGTCAAGCTGGCCGTGTCGGGCGCGGGTGCCGCAGCCATCGCCTGCCTGGACGTGATGGTGGGCTTGGGCGTCAAGCGCGAGAACATCTATGTGTGCGACTCCAAGGGCGTGATCCACGCCGACCGCACCGACAAGCTCGACGAGTCCAAGCAGCGCTACAAGCAACACACCGATGCACGCACCCTGGCCGATGTGGTCAATGGTGCGGACGTGTTCATGGGCTGCTCGGCTCCGGGCGTGCTCACGGCCGAGATGGTCAAGACCATGGCCGCCAACCCCTTGATCTTGGCGCTGGCCAACCCAGAGCCCGAGATCCGCCCTGAGGTGGCCAAGGCCGCGCGCCCCGATTGCATCATTGCCACCGGGCGCTCGGACTACCCCAACCAGGTCAACAATGTCCTGTGCTTCTGTCTCTTATACACATCT
>JAVLFO010000267.1:0-23955 GCA_046052805.1 Aquabacterium sp.
TCGACTAGTCGTCGGCAGCGTCAGATGTGTATAAGAGACAGCTCTTTGATGAGCGGCAGCAGCTTGCTGACGTAGTAGTTGTCCATGCTGTGCATGGAGGTGAGGTGCGAGCCAGCGACACGGCCTTGCAAACCCAAACGCTGTGCGTGATAAGCCAAGGTTTCGATGTGGCGTGACAGGGGGTCGTCGGTTTCGTCGCAATGCATGTCGACACGCAGGCCACGCTCGGCGGCCAGCTCGCACAAGATGCGCACGGACTCGGCGCCGTCTTGCATGGTGCGCTCGAAGTGGGGGATGCCACCGACCACGTCGACACCCATGTCGAGCGCACGGCACAAGTTGCTCAGAGCTTGAGGGCTGCGCAGCACGCCGTCTTGTGGGAAGGCCACCAGTTGCAGGTCATGGTAGGGCTTGACGCGTTCGCGCACGTGCAACAAGGCTTCGGTGGCCAGCAGGCGCGGGTCGCACACATCCACATGCGAGCGGATGGCCAGCAGGCCCTTGGCCACGGCCCAGTCGCAATAGCGCAGTGCGCGTTCGACGATGGCGTCTTGCGTAAGCTGGGGTTTGAGCTCGCCCCACAAAGCAATGCCTTCGAGCAAGGTGCCCGATTGGTTGACGCGAGGCAAGCCGTAGCTCAGGGTCGAGTCCATGTGGAAATGGGCATCGACAAAAGGCGGGCTGAGCAACTGCCCCTGGGCATCGATCTCGCGCAGCGCCTGCGCCGCCAGCGCCGGCTCGATGGCCGCGATGCGGCCTTGAGACGCTGCCACATCTTGCCCTGTGCGCCCGTCGGGCAAGGTGGCGTTGCGCACGATCAAGTCAAACAAGGGCGACTCCTGTGGGTGGTCCTGTGGGTAGGTCTGAGCGCAGCTTACAAGGTGCCGAAGATGCGGTCACCGGCATCGCCCAAGCCGGGCACGATGTAGCCGTGCTCGTCCAGATGGCTGTCGAGCGCGGCAGTGATGATAGGCACATCAGGGTGGTGCTTTTGCATGTTGGCCACGCCCTCAGGCGCCGCCAGCAAGCACATCAACTTGATGCTGGGGCAGCCAGACTCTTTGATGCGATCGATGGCCGCCACCGACGAGTTGCCCGTGGCCAGCATGGGGTCGACCACGATGACCTGGCGCTCGGCGATGTCGGACGGGGCCTTGTAGTAGTACTCAACGGGCTCGAGGGTTTCGGGGTCGCGGTACAGGCCGATGTGGGCGACGCGGGCCAGTGGCAGCAAGGCCAAGGCGCCGTCCAGCATGCCATTGCCGGCGCGCAAGATGGAGACCAGGCACAGCTTCTTGCCACTGATGACGGGCGATTGCATGCTGGCCACGGGCGTCTGGATGGTTTGCAGCTCGGTGCGCAAATCACGGGTGGCCTCGTAGATCAACATCTGGCTGACTTCGCGCAGCAGGTTGCGAAAGCTGTCGGTGTTGGTGTCTTCGCTGCGCAGCCAGGTCAGCTTGTGCTGAACCAAGGGGTGATCGACCACGGTGAGGTTGGGAAAGTCGGCTGTCATGGAAGGTCCTCCGGGTGGTGCTTGAGATCAGAACACAGTGCCATCGCTGTCGAGCAAAACGGGCGGAGGGCCGCCCGGGCGTTTGGCCAGCGCGATTTGACGCCCTGCGGCCCAACTGCCGCCTTCCAGCACGCGGGCCAGCGGGAATTGCTCGGGCGTCAAGCCCAGGTCGCTGCGCACCGACTCGGCCAGGTGGTCGAGCACGGCCACAGTGAGTGCGCGCCATTCGACGATGGGCTCGGCATCGGGTCGCCAGCGGGTGGTGTGAAAGGCGCGGTCGCGGGCCTGCAAGAGGCCGAGGTCCAACAAGAGCCCGCCGTTGCGGTATTCGGGCAGGCCCGTGAGCTCATCCAAGTGTGTGATGTGCAAACCGGCATCTTCGAGCGGCTCAAGCAGCGAGTAGGTCATCCACTGGCTGAGCTTGTGGAAAGGCAGCCAGCCCATCGGGGCATCGGGGTGCGGCCAGCAATCGCCCAGGGGGATGCCACCGAGCTCATGCCGACTGGGCCAGATCTGCCCCAAGGTGTGCAAGATGAGCGAGAGCACCTGGGCCGCCCGCACACGTCCTGCAGGGGCCTGGCGGAACAAGGCGTCGACCAGGTTGCCCGGCCGTAAGATGTTGGGCTCGTCTGGGCGACCAAAAACCGTGGGGTGCGCCTTGAGTGCCAGGGCCAGTTGGCGCAAGAGGTTGGCACGACCCTCCAAGCCCACGAGCGGCTGCGCCTCACTGGCTTGGAAGGCCAGGGCCAGGTCGGCCGTCTGTACGCGCTCCAGGCCCAGGGCATCGGCGCGGCATGGCTGGCGGGCGTCGCTGGACAAGCCGCCTTGCGACCACCAGCGCAAACTGGCCACGCCCAGGCCTTCAGATCGGGTGAGGGTCTGTGCGGTGGCCTGATCGACGTATTGCCACGAAGGGCCAGAACCCGCATCCAACAAGACACTGGTGATGGCCAAATCGACACGGGCGCGGGCTCGCTCCAAACGGGCCGAAGGGGCGCTCAGCCCGTGTTCATCGGCAACGCAGGCCCACCGGTCAACGCCGCCCGCTTCGAAGTGACGCCACCGGCTGTGATAAGGCACCTTCAGATCTGGGTAGCGTTTGCGGATCACGTCGGTGACGTAGGCCGAGACCAAGGCCATGCGCTCAGGGTGCCAGGTGAAGTGGCGCGCCTTGCCCTCTTGGGCCAAGGCCATGATGGCCAGGCTGTGCTTGCGCACCGCTTGCGCACTCAGCAAGGCCTCGGCTGCAGGCAATTCAGAAGGCAGCGCACTCATTCCATCAACCCCCGCCCCTTGACCTGGGCGAGCTCGTCAGCGTCGGGCGTGTAGGTGCTGAAGTAGCCGGCCGCCTTCTTGGCGTCCATCTCGACTTGGGCATCGGCCGGGATCAGCTCGTCAGGGATGGGCACACGCTCTACCACCTCGATGCCCTGCTCGACCAAAGCGCTATGCTTCATGTTGCTCATCGAAGCCCAGCGGTCGATGCGCGTGATGCCCAGCCAATGAAACACGTCGGGCATGAGCTGCTGAAAGCGCATGTCTTGCACGCCGGCCACGCATTCGGTGCGGGCGAAGTAGGTTTCGGCGCGGTCGCCACCGGTCTGGCGTTTGCGCGCGTTGTAGACCAGGAACTTGGTGACCTCGCCCAGCGCCCTGCCCTCTTTGCGGTTGTAGATGCACAGGCCCACGCCGCCTTGTTGGGCCATCTCGATGCAGACCTCGATGCCATGGGCCAGGTAGGGCCGGCAGGTGCAGATGTCAGAACCAAACACGTCGGAGCCATTGCACTCGTCGTGCACGCGGCAGGCCACTTTGGTCTCGGGCTGGCCCAGCTTGCTCACATCGCCAAAGAAGTACAGCGTCATGCCGCCAATGGGTGGCAAAAACACCTTGAGGTCAGGACGCGTGACCAGCTCAGGGAACATGCCCGCCGTTTGCTCAAACAGTGAGCGGCGCAAGGCGCTGTCTTTGATGCCGAACCGAGCCGCCAAGCCCGGCAGGTGCCAGACGGGATCGATGGCGGCCTTGGTGACCTTGACGTCGCCGTTGGCCGCCAGGATGTCGCCATCGGCCTTGAGCCGCCCTGCGGCCATCGCGGCCAGCAACTCGGGCATGTTGATGTGCGCCTTGGTGATGGCAATGGTGGGGCGCACGTCCAGGCCGGCGGCGATCTGGTCTTTGAACTCGTGGGCCACCAAGTGCCCCCAAGGGTCGAGCGAGACGATCTTGGACGGGTCCATCCATTGCGGGTGAGGGCCAATGGCCTCGGCCGGCGAGGTGTTGGTGAAGTCGGGGCGGTGGTCGGGGCTGAGCTCGCCCGAAGCCACCGCCAGCGCGCGGTAGACCGAATAGGCACCGGCATGTGTGCCGATGACGGTTCGGGCGGCGGGGTTGGCCACGCTGGCCACCAGCGGCCCGCGCTCGGCGGCGGTGGACGCCCCCCATTGCACGGCGGGGACGCTGGCACCGCCATGGCGGCGAGCCGGGTGTGAGGTCAAGGTGATGTGGGCTGACATGGCTCCAGTGCTCCTCGGGTGCGCCGTGGGACGCATGTCCATGCTTTAGCGAGTTGCGTGCCAGGTCAAGCCGGCAGGTCTGACAAGCAGTGACGCATTCACGCTCCTGTCCTGCGGATCGCCCCCAAAGGCCCGCTTCAGTCCGACCTATGATGGACGCTTGTTTCACCCAACGTGTTGACGCATGCCACCGCTGCCCCCCATCACCCAGGCGCTGATCCTGATCAACGTTGCCATGTTCTGTCTGGACGAGGCCTTTGGGCACATCCTGACCCAGTACTTCGCCCTGTGGCCACTGCAAAGCCCCTACTTCTTGCCCTGGCAGGTGGTGAGCTATGCCTTCTTGCATGGCTCCTTCAGCCACATCTTTTTCAACATGATGGGCTTGTGGATGTTTGGCAGCGAGCTTGAGCGCATCTGGGGTGGCAAGCGCTACGCCCAGTTCTTGCTGGCCAGCGTGCTGACCGCCGCCGCAACGCAGCTGTTGATGTCTTTCGTGGGCGGCTGGCAGGCACCCACGGTGGGCGCCTCAGGCGGCCTGTTCGGCCTCTTGCTGGCCTTCGGGATGATGTTCCCGAACCGCACGATCATGCCGCTGTTCCCCCCCATCCCCATGAAGGCCAAAACCTTTGTCGCGGTGTATGGCGGCTTGGAGTTGTTCTTGGGTGTGACCGGCACCTCGTCGGGCGTGGCGCACTTTGCGCACCTGGGCGGCATGCTCGGAGGCTGGCTGATGCTGCGCTACTGGCGGGGCCAGCCGCCCTTTGGCAAAGGCCGCAGCGGCCCACGCCGCCCCTTCTGACGCTGCGCCATTGGATCGCGGCAGTCACCGCTGGGGTGCTTGTGCCCGCGCGGTGACCACGATGCCGCTGGCAATCAGCAGCAAGGCCACGGGGTGATACCAACGTGGCATTTGCCCCAGAAAAAGCGCCGCCCACAAGGCCGCAAAAACGGGGATCAAATTGATGAACAGACCGGCTGTGGTTGGCCCCACGGCCTGGACACCCAAAGCCCAGCATCGGTAGGCCAAGATAGACGGCACCACGGCAATGAAGCCCAAGCCAGCCCACACCTGCCACCGGCTGCCGGGCCAGACCTGCAGCGCTGAATCGCCCAGCCACAGGGCCTCTAAGCCACTGCAGGCGGTGGCCCACAGCAGACCCAACAAGGCTTGCACGAACAAGAACTCGGCCCAGTTCCAATCGGGGCGATGCGGCCCTCGCATGAGCGCAGGCGGGTGCGCCAGCAACCAGCTGTAAAGCGCCCACACCAGGCTGGCCAACAACATCAAGGCATCGCCTGGCGTGACCTTCAGGTGCCAGAGCACACCCAGGTCGCCCTGCCCCATCACCAGCAGCACGCCGCACAGCGACAAGGCGGCCCCCAACCACTGCCACGCCACCAGGCGCTGACCAAAGCCGGCCCAGCCCACCAGCATCATCCAGATGGGCACGCTGGCGCCAATGAGGGTCACGTTGACGGGCGACGAGGTTTGCAAGGCCAGGTACTGCAAGGCGTTGTAGCTGCCAATGCCCAGGACGCCCAAGGCCAGCAGGTATGGCCAACGGCCGGCCAGTTGTCTGGGTTGGCGCAACACACGCCAAGCCAGTGGCAACAAGAGCAAAGCCACCAAGGCCCAACGCATGGCATTCATGGCCACCGGCGGCATGGCCCCCACCAACATGCGACCCACGACCGCATTGCCCGCCCAAGCCATGGGCGGGATGACCAACAGCGCGAGATTGCGCGGAGACAGCTTCAGGGCAGTGGGAGGTCGCGTGTCAGTCAAGGATCGGGCGCATCGGGCAATCGCAATGTGGCCGCACAGTATGCGTGCCATGACGCGTGGCCCAACATCGGCCCAACCACCAACAAGCCCAAAAAGCCAGGCAGCATGGCCAAAACCACGAGCGTGACGATCAGACCGCCCCACAGCAGCATCACCCCAGGCTGGGTGGTGACCAGCTTCATGCTGGTGAGCGCCGCCGAAATGGCGTCCACCGAGCGGTCCATGATCATGGGCATGCTGACCACACTGACGGCGTAGATCAGGCCCGCAAAGACGCTCGCAACGGCTGTGTACAGGCCGATGAAGGTCAGCATCTCGTCGGTCAAGAACGTGCGCCACGGCGCATTGAAATCGGGCACGCCGTCAAAGCTGATGGCAAAGACGATCATGGTGGCCCGGCCCCACAGCATCTCCAAAATGAGCAGCACCGCCGCGAAAATGGCCAACTGCCCGCCGCTGAAACGCCAAGCCGTCAGAGACGTCCACAAACGGGGCTCACGCCCCTGCGACAAGCTCCGGCTGGCTTGATACAGCCCCAGGCACAAAAAGGGCCCCATCAACAGGAAGCCGGCCGACAAGGCCAGGGTGTACTCGGGCGCCGCTTGAAACAGGCCCAGCAACATCCAGCCCATGGCCACAAAGCAGCTGCCATACAAGAGGCCGAGCCACGGCGTGCGCGTGAAGTCGTGCCAGCCCAGTGCCAGCCAATGGAAGGGGTCTCGCCAGGTGAGTTGCGCCAAAGGCATGTCGAGGGCGCTGAAGGGCAACTCAGGGCCAGCGGCTGGCGCTTCGATGACCGTGGCCACCGTGACCTGGCCGGCTTGGCTGGCCAAGCGCATGCCCGCGCCCGGCAAAGCATGGCTGACCGGCGCCACCAGGGTCGAGGGCGACCAGTCGGGTGCGTCGCTGGGCCGGCCGTGGTCTCCTGCTGAGGGCCAGACAGGCGAGTGGTGTGCGTGGCGCAACACCGGCTTGCGCCGGGTGGTGCGACGGCGCGAGACAACAACCTGATGCGACAAGCGGCCAGCGGTACCCATGCCATCTCCCGGGATGATCCCAATGAGAGCCAAGGTACGCCCGTGACGAATTCACGTCATCAGTGAAAGCGCGGGGTTGCGTCGCCCGCCGCGCTCAAATGCCATCAACTGCGGCGAACGCGGCGCAATTCGTCAAGAATCAACAGGGCTGCACCGATGGTGATGCCGCAATCGGCCACGTTGAAGGCCGGGAAGTGCCCACCAGGGAACATGGGCGACAACAGCGCCCAATGGAAGTCGAGGAAGTCGACCACATAGCCATGCACGAGGCGGTCAATGACGTTGCCAATGGCGCCGCCCAAAATCAGTGCCAAGGCCCATGCAAAGAGCTTTTGCCCCGCATGTTGGCGCAGCATGTAGACGATGAAGCCCGTGGCCACGGCGCCCAGGCCCACAAAGAACCAGCGCTGCCAGCCCCCGGCATGCGCCAGGAACGAGAAGGCCGCACCTTCGTTGTGCACGCGCACGACGTTGAAGAAAGACCAGACCTCGCGGCTGCCTCCATGCTGGAAGTAACCCAAGATGAGGACCTTGGTGAACTGGTCCAACAAGATGATGACCAGGGCGATGCCCAACCAGGGCCACAGGCTCTGGCTGGTGGATGCCTTGAAGGATGGCTTGCGGGCGGCCATCAGGCGTGCTCGCGGTGTTCACCCGCGCCATGCAGGTTGCTGTCGCAACGGCCGCAGATCGTGGGGTGCTCGGGGTTGATGCCGACGTCGTCGCGGTAGTGCCAGCAGCGTTCGCACTTGGCGGCTTCCGTAGCCCTCGGGACTACACGGAACTCCTCCTCGTCATCGACAAGCAGGCTTGTGACTTCCACCTGAGATGCGATCAAAACGAATTTAAGGTCGTTGCCCAGACTGTCCAAGACTGCTTTCAACTCCGGCTTGGCCGCAATCACCAAATTCGCTTGCAAGGATGCGCCGACCAAACCTTGCGTGCGCAGCACTTCAATTTGACGATTGCTTTCCTCGCGAACCTCGCGGATACGAGCCCACTTGGCCAGCAACTCGGTCTGCGCATCGGCGTCATGGAAGTCCCAATAGGTTTCCAGGAAGATGCTGCCGGCCTGGGCTTGCGGGCCTTGGAACACCTTCCAGGCCTCTTCGGCGGTGAAGCTCAAGAACGGTGCCATCCAGCGCAGCATGGCATTTGTGATGTGCCACAGCGCGGTCTGCGCGGCGCGCCGGGCCTTGGAGCCAGCGGCACTGGTGTAGAGGCGATCCTTGAGCACGTCGAGGTAAAAAGCGCCCAGGTCTTCAGAGCAGTACACCTGCAGCTTGCCCACCACGGGGTGGAACTCGTAACGCTCGTAGTGAGCCAGGATGTCGGCCTGCAGTTGAGCGGCGCGGGCCAGGGCGTAGCGGTCGATCTCCAACAGCTCGCTCAAGGGCACGGCGTCTGTCGCGGGGTTGAAGTCGCTCACGTTGGCCAGCAAGAAGCGCAGGGTGTTGCGGATGCGGCGGTAGCCGTCGACCACGCGGGCCAGGATCTTGTCGTCGATGCCCAGGTCGCCCGAGTAGTCGGTCGAGGCGGCCCACAAGCGGATGATTTCGGCACCCATCTTGTTGCTGATCTCTTGCGGCGCGACGGTGTTGCCCACCGACTTCGACATCTTGCGGCCTTGGCCGTCCACGGTGAAGCCGTGGGTCAGCAGGCCCTTGTAAGGCGCGCGGCCGTAGATGGCACAAGCGGCCAGCAGCGAGCTGTGGAACCAACCGCGGTGCTGGTCATGGCCTTCCAAATAAAGGTCGGCCTGAGGGCCCTGCGCATGCCCAGCCTGCGGGTGGCTGCCTTGTTCGGCGTTGAGCACATGGAAGAACGACGTACCCGAGTCAAACCACACATCCAGGATGTCGGTCGACTTGCTGTAGTCAAGCGCCCCGGCGCCCAGCCACTCGGCTGGGTCCAGCTTGGACCAGGCTTCAACGCCACCGGCCTCGACCAGCGCGGCGGCCTGGTCCATGAAGGCCATGGTTTGTGGGTGCAACTCGCCCGTGACCTTGTGCAAGAAGAAGGGCAGCGGCACACCCCAGTTGCGCTGGCGCGAGATGCACCAATCGGGGCGGTTGGCGATCATGTCGCGCAGGCGGGTGCGGCCGTTTTCTGGGTAGAAGGTGGTCTCGTCGATGGCGTCCAGGGCCGTCTGGCGCAGGGTCTTGGGCGCCTTGTTGACGGTGAACACGCCCTCGCCTTCGTCCATGCGCACGAACCACTGGGCGGCGGCGCGGAAGATGACGGGCGTCTTGTGGCGCCAGCAATGCGGGTAGCTGTGGACGATGTCTTTGGTGGACAGCAGGCGGCCGTGCTCACGCAGCGTCTCGATGATGACAGGCGCGGCCTTCCAGATGTGCTGGCCGCCGAACAAGGGCAGCTCGGCCTCGTAAACGCCGTTGCCTTGAACGGGGTTGAGGATGTCGTCGAACTTCAGCCCGTGCGCGATGCAACTGTTGAAGTCGTCCACACCATAGGCCGGCGCGGCGTGCACGATGCCGGTGCCGTCTTCGGCGCTGACGTACTCGGCCAGGTAGATGGGCGACTCGCGATCGTAGCCCGCATCGACATGGGCCAGCGGGTGCTTGAACCTCAAGCCTTCGAGCTTGGCGCCGACGGTGGTGGCCACGACCTTCACGTCGGCCAGCTCAAAGCCGTAGCGCTGCGCGGCCTTTTCAACCAAGGACTCAGCCAAGACCAACAAGCCCTTGGGCGTGTCGACCAGGGCGTAGCTCAGCTCGGCGTGCACGTTGAGCGCTTGGTTGGCAGGGATGGTCCAGGCGGTGGTGGTCCAGATGACGGCAAAGGCGTCTTTGGCCAGGCTGCTCAAACCGAACGCGGCGGCCAGCTTGGCTGGCTCGGCACTCAAAAAGGCCACGTCCAGCGTCTGCGACTTTTTGTCTTGGTACTCGATCTCGAACTCGGCCAGCGAGGAGCCGCAATCAAAGCACCAGTACACGGGCTTGAGGCCACGGTAGACGTAGCCGCGCTCCATGATTTTCTTCAAGGCGCGGATTTCGTTGGCCTCGTTGCCAAAGTCCATCGTGCGGTAGGGGTGGGCCCAGTCGCCCAGCACGCCCAGGCGCTTGAAGTCGGTGCGCTGGCCGTCGATCTGCTCAGCGGCGTAGACACGGGCCTTGGCCTGCACGTCATCGCGCGAGAGGTTGCGGCCAAAGGTCTTCTCGATCTGGTTCTCGATGGGCAGGCCGTGGCAGTCCCAGCCGGGCACGTAGCTGGCGTCGAAGCCGGCCAACTGGCGCGCCTTGACGATCATGTCCTTGAGGACCTTGTTGACCGCGTGGCCGATGTGGATGTTGCCGTTGGCGTATGGGGGGCCGTCGTGCAACACGAACTTGGGCGCGCCTTGGCGGGCGGCACGCAGTTGGTCGTAGACACCGTTTTGCTCCCACTCGGCCACCCAAGCCGGTTCGCGCTTGGGCAAATCGCCGCGCATCGGGAAGGGGGTGTCGGGCATGTTCAGCGTGGCGCGGTAGACGCTTTGGCCTTCTGCATTGGCGGGGGCAGATTTGACGGGCTTGTCTTGGCTCATGGGGTTCTCGGCAAGGGAAAAGGCAGCGCGAACGGGGAGGTGAAAAGGCCCCGTTGGCCGTCGCTTCCAAGGGAATCAGGATCAGGTCAGCCGCACACCGCGCTGGCAGCGCCCTGGGGTTTGGCCCCGGGCGGGTCAGGCAGGCCCACGGCCGGGCCAGGCGTTCAAGGCAGGGTCGCCGGCGTCACGAAGGACAGGCGACCCGTTCAAATTCGGTCGCGCGTGGTCTGGCGACCTTGAGCCTGGAAGAACGCCTTGGCATCGGCGATGTCTTTGTGGATCGCAGCCTGCAAGGCGTCGAGCCCGTCGTAGCGGGCTTCGTCTCGGAGTTTGTGCAGCAGGTCCACGCGCACGATTTTACCGTAGCCCCCGTCGACGCCCAGCGAGGCCGGCCAGTCGAAGCAATGGACCTCGAGCAGCACACGTCCGGCCTCTTCCACCGTAGGGCGCACGCCCAGGCTGGCCACGCCTTCGATGGGCTCGCCGCTCAGGCCATGGGTGCGGACCACAAAGATGCCCGTGGTGGCAGGCTTTTCATGCCCGAACCGCACATTGAGCGTGCGGCAATCAAGGCTGCGGCCCAACTTGGCGCCATGGACGACATGCCCGCTGATGGAGTAAGGGCGCCCCAAAAGGCTTTTGACGCGGGCCATGTCGCCGGCCGTGAGCGAGTCACGCACCACCGACGACGAAACACGCAGACCATGCACCTCGTAGCTCAGCATGCGGGCCACGTCAAAGCCCTTTTCGTTGCCGGCGGCATCGAGCAGCTTGTAGTCGCCGGCGCGCTTGGCACCGAAACAGAAGTCGTCACCCACCAGCACGTACTTGGCGTTCAAGCCTTGCACCAGCACATCGTCGATGAAAGCTGCAGGGGTGAGGCTGGCGAATTTCTGGTCAAAGGGCAGGATCACGACTTGGTCGACACCACAGCGCTCGAGTTCGGAGAGTTTGTCGCGCAGGGTGGCGATGCGGGCCGGCGCCAATTCGGGCTTGCCTGCCATGCGGGCGAAGTAATCGCGGGGGTGCGGCTCAAAGGTCAGCACGGTGCTGGGCAGGCCACGGTGCTGCGCTTCGTTGCGCAGGAGGGCGAGCATGGCCTGGTGGCCACGGTGCACGCCATCAAAGTTGCCGATGGTCAGGGCGCAGGCGGGGGCGAGTGCGCCATGGTGAAAGCCGCGAAAGACTTGCATAGCCTTAAATTATGGGCCACCCGGATCAGGGCAGCACGACTTTGGGGTCTTCCACCCACACCCATTGGCCGGGGGGCAGGCCATCGGGGATGTCCAGGCGGCCAATCTGGCTGCGGTGCAGGCCCTCCACGCGGTTGCTCACGGCGGCCACCATGCGCTTGACCTGGTGGTACTTGCCTTGCAGCAGCGTCAAGCGCAGGTGCAGGGTTTCGGCATCGGGCGCGCTGCCCTCAGGCAGGATGCGCTCGGCCGCGTGCGCCGCCACCGGCGCCGGATCGTCGTCCAGCACCACACCTTTGAGCAGCTTGTCGCACATGGCCTGGGTGACCGGGTGCTTGCACGTCACCTCGTACACCTTGGGCACGTGGCGCTTGGGCGAGGTCAGCTTGTGCAGCAAAGGGCCGTCGTCGGTCAGCAAAAGCAGGCCGGTGGTGTCTTGGTCCAGGCGCCCCACGGGCTGCAGGCCACGGCGGCGCAGCGGCACAGGCAGCAGGTTGTGCACGCCGGGCCAGGCACCGGGCTTGAGCGAGCACTCATACCCCGCCGGCTTGTTCAGCACGATCAGCGCCTTGACGTGGGTGACCCAGGCCATGCCATCGACCACCAGGGGCAGGCGGTCTTCCGGGAAGACCGCATCGGGGTCGTCCACCACCTCGCCATTGACCTGCACCAGGCCTTTGAGGACGAGGCCATCGCAGACGCGGCGCTCGCCAAAGCCTTGGTTGAAGAGGATGTCAGCGAGGTGCTCGTGGCCGGCAGGCAAGCGGGAACGTGGGGGCATGGAAAACAGACTGGACGGTGGCGAGCCAAAGTGCTCAAGTCCACATGATGCCAGCCCACGCCGGTACGGCCAGGCGTACGGCTGGGCGCACACCCAAACGAAAAACCGGACGGAGTGCCAACAATTGCACAGAAAAACCCATGCAATTCAACAACTTAGGAGAATGCAAACCGTGCGCAAAAGCTGGCACGCACCCTGCGATACACAAGAGCAAGCCGAACCCCACGGCCTCGGACCCCAGATGTTTGACCCCCATCTTGTTCAAAGGACACTGTCATGACCTCCACGACCTGGCGCGCTGCGCTGATGAGCCTTTGTCTGGCAACCTGCGCCGCGCAGGCCCTGGCCCAAAGTTCCCCCACACTCAAGAAGATCGCTGACACGGGCTCGATCAGCCTGGGTCACCGCGAATCGTCCATCCCCTTCTCGTATTACGACGACAAGCAGCAGGTGGTGGGCTACTCGCACGAGCTGATGCTCAAAGCCGTTGAGGCCATCAAGGCCGAGCTGAAGAAGCCGGCGCTGGCCATCAAGCTGGTGCCCGTGACCTCGCAAAACCGCATTCCCCTGGTCCTCAATGGCACCGTGGACCTGGAATGCGGCTCGACCACGAACAACAAAGAGCGCGCCCAGCAGGTGAGCTTTTCGACCAACATCTTTGTGGTCGGCACCCGTTTGATGACCAAGAAGGACTCGGGCATCAAGGACTTCCCTGACCTCAAAGGCAAGAACGTGGTCGTGACCGCGGGCACCACGTCCGAGCGCTTGCTGCGCAAGTACAACGAAGAAAAGCAGGCCGGCATGAGCATCATCTCGGCCAAAGACCATGGCGAGTCTTTCTTGACGCTCGAAACCGGCCGTGCCGTGGCCTTCATGATGGACGACGCCTTGCTGTATGGCGAGAAGGCCAAGGCCAAGAAGCCCGATGAATGGGTGGTGGTTGGCAAGGCCATGTCGGAAGAAGCCTACGGCTGCATGATGCGCAAGGACGACCCCGGCTTCAAGAAGGTGGTCGATGCGGCCATCACCAAGGCCATGACCTCGGGAGAGGCCGCCAAGATTTACGCCAAGTGGTTCCAGACCGCCATCCCTCCCAAGGGCTTGAACCTGAACTGGCCCATGTCGGACGACGTGCAAGCCCTGTTCAAGGCCCCCACCGACAAACCGGCTGAGTGAGCCTTCACGCAGCACGCTGAAACATCCCTGAGAGCGGTCAGACAGACCGCCACTGGTTGGCCTGTGGGCTGACCCCGAGGACGCACCGACACCCCGCTGTCCACCCCCACCGCAGCACCGCGGCCGATGCCCAAAAGGCACCGGTCTGGGCCGCTGCATTGCCTACCCCACACGGAGAGATGACATGAACCCTTCCCTGACACGTTGGCTGATGGCCCTGGGCAGCGCCCTGGCCATGGGCCTGCTGCCCATGCAGCACGCACTGGCGCAAGCCACCAAAAAAGCCCAGGTGGTGATCCTGGCCACAGGCGGCACGATCGCGGGCGCCGGCGCTTCGGCGGCCAACAGCGCCACCTACCAAGCGGCCAAGGTGCCGGTCGACAAGCTGCTGGCCTCGGTGCCCGAGTTGAGCGCCCTGGCCGATGTGCGCGGCGAGCAGGTCTTCCAGATTGCGTCTGAGAGCTTCACCAACGAGCACCTGATCAAGCTGGCCAAGCGCGTCTCGGCCTTGTCCAAGCAAGCCGATGTGGACGGCATCGTGGTCACCCACGGCACCGACACGCTGGAAGAAACCGCCTACTTCCTGAACCTGGTCGTGCACACCAACAAGCCCATCGTGGTGGTGGGCTCGATGCGCCCTGGCACGGCTTTGTCGGCCGATGGTGCTTTGAACCTCTACAACGCGGTGGCCACGGCTGCTTCGCCTTCGAGCGCTGGCAAGGGCGCCCTGGTGGTGATGAACGACGAGATCAACTCGGGCCGCGACGTGGCCAAGTCGATCAACATCCGCACCGAAGCCTTCAAGAGCCCTTGGGGTGACTTGGGCATGGTCGTGGAGGGCAAGGCCTACTGGTTCCGTGCCCCGGTCAAGCGCCACACGATGACGTCGGAGTTCGACATCGACCAGATCGATGCGCTGCCGCAGGTTGAGATCGCCTATGGCTACGGCAATGCCAATGACACCGCCTACAAGGCCTTCGCGGCATCGGGCGCCAAAGCCCTGATCCACGCTGGCACGGGCAACGGCTCGGTGGCCAATGCCGTGGTGCCTGCCCTGCGCGAGCTGCGCGCCAAGGGCATCCAGGTCATCCGCTCGGCACGCGTGGTCGGTGGTGGCTTTGTGCTGCGCAATGCCGAACAGCCCGATGACCAGTACGACTGGGTGGTCGCACACGACCTGAACCCACAGAAGGCCCGCATCTTGGCCGCCCTCGCGCTGACCCGCACCAGCGACAGCAAAGACATCCAACGCATGTTCATGGAGTATTGAAATGCAAGCACGTTCTGTTTCCCTGCGCGCCGTCGGCGTCGCCGCCCTGCTGGCCACCTCGGCCTTCGCCGCCTCGGCGCAATCGAGCGTCACCATCTACGGCGTGATCGACATGTATGTGCAATATGGCAAGGGCCAAGGCACGCAAACCAAGATCGAATCGGGCGGCGTCAGCGGCTCGCGTCTGGGCTTCAAGGGCAGTGAAGATCTGGGCCAAGGCCTCAAGGCGATCTTCCAGCTTGAATCGGGCATCAACACCGACACGGGCAGCTATGGCCAAGGTGGCCTGGCCTTTGGTCGCCAAGCGTATGTGGGCCTGTCATCCAGCCTGGGCACCTTGAGCTTGGGCCGCCAGTACGTGCCGCTCTACAGCGTGCTGGACAGCTTCGACCCGTTCGGCACGGGCGCTGGCAGCGCCGCCTCGAGCGGCGTGGTCTCGTACAGCAGCCGCGCCGACAACAGCGTGGTCTACCAGTCGCCCACGGTGAGCGGCTTCAGTGGCGCGGCCATGGTGTCCTTGGGTGAAAAAACTGCCGCCAGCTCGGCCACCGCCCCCGAAGACATCTACAGCCTGGGCGGCCAATACGCCAACGGCCCGTTCAGCGCGGGCCTGGCCTGGCGCGAGAACAAGCGCGCCAACGACACGCTCAAAGACGCCCGCTATGTGTTGGCCACGGCCGCCTATGACTTTGGTGATTTCAAGCTGACCGGTGGCGTGCAAGGCATCCGCAACTTCACGGGCGTGGACAGCAAAGACCGCACCGAAGCCTTGGTGGGCGTCTTGGTGCCCGTGGGCGACGACACCTTCAGCGCCGGCTTTGGTGCCTCGAAGACGCAGCACACCAGCGGTGCCAGCGCGCAGCAAACCACCTTGGGCTACGCACACCCCTTGAGCAAGCGCACCAAGGTCTATGCCTTCTTGACCCACATCAACAACGGCAGTCAGACTGCGTACACGGCCGATGCCTCCACTGGCAGCGGCCCCACCACGGTGGCGGGCAAGGACGTCAGCGCCGTGTTGCTGGGCATCCGGCACGCGTTTTGATTGCGTGATGGTCGCATCACGGTTTGACGCATAGACCCCATCAGGAGCGAGCATGTCTTATCAATGGAACTGGGCGGTTTTCAACCAGGTCACGGCCATCGGCGATGGCAGCACTTACCTGGGCTGGATGTGGTCCGGCCTGAAGGTGACCGTGGCCTTGTCTTTGAGCGCCTGGTTGCTCGCTTTGCTGCTGGGCAGCCTGATGGGGGTCATGCGCACCGCCCCGGTCAAATGGATGTCGCGCCTGGCCACGGCTTACGTCGAGGTGCTGCGCAACATCCCCTTGCTGGTGCAGTTGTTCATTTGGTACTTCATCGTGCCCGAGTTGCTGCCCACGGCGTGGGGCAACGCCATCAAGCAATTGCCCCCTGATGTGCAGCAATTCGGTGCCGCGGTGATTTGCCTGGGCCTGTTCACCAGTGCGCGCGTGTGCGAGCAGCTGCGATCGGGCATCCAGAGCCTGCCCATTGGGCAGACGCGTGCCGCCCTGGCCTTGGGCCTGAGCCTGCCGCAAACCTACCGACTGGTCCTTCTGCCCATGGCGTTCCGCCTGGTGGTGCCGCCGCTGACCTCGGAGTTCCTCAACATTTTCAAGAACTCGGCCGTGTGCTCGACCATCGGCCTGCTGGAGCTGGCCGCACAAGGTCGCCAACTGGTGGACTACACCGCGCAGCCTTACGAGTCGTTCATTGCGGTCACGGTCATGTACCTGCTGATCAATGTGATCGTGATGTTCTTGATGGGTCGCCTGGAGCGCAAGCTGCGCGTGCCCGGCTACATGGGCTCTTGAGGCCAGGAGACAGAGATGGCATACGAATTCGACTGGTCCTCCATCCCCAACGCCCTGCCCTTTTTGGGCCAAGGCTTGCTGGTGTCGCTCGAGATCACGCTGACCGCTTTGGTGGTGGGCATGGTGTGGGGCACCGTGCTGGCCATGATGCGCTTGTCAGGCAGCAAGCCCTTGCGGTGGTTCGCCACCGGCTACGTCAACCTCTTCCGCGCCGTGCCTTTGGTGATGGTGCTGCTGTGGTTCTTCTTGGTGATCCCGCAGCTGCTGACCAGCATGTTCAAGCTGCAGCCAGGCACCGATGTGCGCATGGTCTCGGCCCTGGTGGGCTTTGCGCTGTTCGAGTCGGCCTACTACGCCGAGATCATCCGCGCGGGCATCCAGAGCGTCTCGAAAGGCCAGATGGCCGCGGCCTCGGCGCTGGGTTTGAGCTATGGCCAGACCATGCGCTTGGTGATCTTGCCGCAGGCCATGCGCAACATGCTGCCCTTGCTGCTGACCCAGGCCATCGTGCTGTTCCAAGACACGTCCTTGGTCTACGTGTCGGCCCTGGCCGATTTCTTTGGCGCGGCCTACAAAGTGGGTGACCGCGATGGCCGCCTGGTCGAGCTGCTGCTGTTTGCCGGCGCCGTTTACTTCGTGCTGTGCTTCGGGCTTTCGCGCCTGGTGCAAAGCCTGCAGCGCAAGCCCGCTGCGCACTGATCCGCCCACCTCATTTGCCACCTTACCGAGACTGCACCATGATCCAGATTGAGCACATCTCCAAGCACTACGGCGCCTTCCAGGTGCTCACCGATTGCAGCACCACCGTCAACAAAGGCGAAGTGGTCGTGGTCTGCGGGCCTTCGGGTTCGGGCAAGTCCACATTGATCAAATGCGTCAATGGGCTGGAGCCGATCCAGTCGGGCCGCATTCTGGTGGACGGCACTTCGGTGAGCGACCCCAAGACCAACCTGTCCAAGCTGCGCAGCCGCGTCGGCATGGTGTTCCAGCACTTCGAGCTGTTCCCGCACCTGAGCATCATCGACAACCTCGTGTTGGCCCAAACGCATGTGCTGGGCCGGGGCAAAGAAGAGTCGGTGGCCAAGGGCATGGCCCTGCTCGACCGCGTGGGCCTCAAGGCACAAGCGCCCAAGTCGCCCGGTCAGTTGTCGGGTGGACAACAGCAGCGCGTGGCCATTGCCCGCGCACTGTGCATGGACCCCATCGTGATGCTGTTTGACGAGCCCACCTCGGCGCTCGACCCCGAGATGGTGGGCGAGGTGCTGGACGTGATGGTCGAGCTGGCCCAAGAGGGCATGACCATGATGTGCGTGACCCACGAGATGGGCTTTGCACGCAAGGTGGCCGACCGCGTGATTTTCATGGACGCCGGCAAGATCGTCGAAGACCGGCCCAAGCAGGACTTCTTTGATCACCCTGCTTCACCGCGCGCCCAGCAGTTTTTGGCACGCATCCTCAACCACTGACACGCCACTGAGAGGGCCAGGTCATGCGACAAGAAACACACACCGCTGAGCACACCAAGACGTACACACTGCCCTCTTACATCGACCCGCACGAGCCGGGGCCATGGGGCATGTTCCTGGAACAACTCGACCGCGTCGAACCCCACCTCGGGCCCTTGGCTGAATGGATGGAAACGCTGCGCCGCCCCAAGCGCATGCTGATCGTGGACGTGCCCGTGCGGATGGACGACGGCCGCATCGAGCACTTCGAGGGCTACCGCGTGCAGCACAACCTCTCGCGCGGCCCAGGCAAAGGCGGCGTGCGCTTTCACCCGCAGGTGCACCTGTCTGAGGTCATGGCCCTGTCGGGCTGGATGACCATCAAGAACGCGGCGGTGAACCTGCCCTATGGCGGCGCCAAAGGCGGCATCCGCGTCGACCCCAGCAAGATGTCGATGCCCGAGCTGGAGCGCATGACGCGCCGCTACACCAGCGAGATCGGCCTGTTGATCGGACCCGAGCGCGACATCCCTGCGCCAGACGTCAACACCAACGAACAAACCATGGCCTGGATGATGGACACCTACTCCATCAACCAAGGCGGCACGCAAACCGGCGTGGTGACCGGCAAGCCCCTGAGCATGGGCGGCAGCCTGGGCCGGCGCGACGCCACAGGCCGTGGCTGCTTTGTGGTTGCCCGTGAGGCCATGAAACGCCTGAACCGGCCCATGGCGGGTGCACGCATTGCGGTGCAAGGCTTTGGCAATGTGGGCAACGCGGCTGCGCGGGTGTTCCACGAACACGGCGCGCGCATCGTGGCCGTGCAAGACGTGGATGGCACGCTGTACAACGAGGCCGGCATCGACCCCCACGCGCTGCTCAAGCACCTGCGCGTGGACGGCGGCAAGTTGCGTGAGTTCCCTGGTGCCAGCGTGATCGACGACGCCAGCTTTTGGGGCGTGGACTGCGACGTGCTGCTGCCCGCCGCGCTTGAGCGCCAAATCACAGAGGCCAACGCCCATCAGGTGCGCGCCAAGCTGGTGGTCGAGGGCGCCAACGGCCCCACCACGCCGCAGGCCGAAGACATCTTGCGAGACCAAGGCTGCATCGTGCTGCCCGACGTGCTGGCCAACGCCGGGGGCGTGACCGTGAGCTACTTCGAATGGGTTCAAAATGCGTCCAGCTTTTTCTGGTCGGAGCAGGACATCAACCAAAAGCTCGATCGCGTCTTGTCAGAAGCCTTTGACGGCATCTGGAACGTGGCCCAAGCAAAAGGCGTGCACCTGCGCACGGCCGCCTTCATCGCGGCCTGCACCCGGGTGCTCGAAGCGCGGGCCTTGCGTGGCCTGTACCCTTGATGTGCCCTGACTTGTCCTGCCTGCCGCCCCTTGCCCAAAGCCACCGTGCCAGAACCCAGCTCGCCTTTGTCTGACGACGTGCATGAGCCGCCTGATGTGACGCCTCATGCGACGCCGGCTGAGCTGGCGCGCCTGCAGGCCGAGTTAGAGAACCGATCGGTGCCACGCATCTTGGGGCGCACGCGCACCTTGCTGCAAACGCTTTCGGCACTGAGCCTGGTCATTGTCTTGGGCGTGCTGGGTTATCAGTTCAGCATGCAACAGGGCATGGCCTCGGTGCGAACCAACGCCGGGCACCGGTTGGACCTGTTTGCATCGGCAGTCGAGGGCATGCTCAACCGGCTGGAGCACGTGCCCGCCACCATCCAGCTCAACCGCGATGTGCTGGCCTTGCTGCAAGAGCCGCACGCCCCCGAGCGCACCCGCTCGGTCAACGGCTATCTGCGTGAGCTCAACAGCCAATTGGGCAGCATGGCGGTGTACGTGCTCAATGAGCGCGGCATCGTGGTGGCCACCAGCAACAGCGCCGACAAGGGCAGCTTCATGGGCGAAGACCTGTCGTTCAGACCTTACTTCCTGGAGGCCTTGTCGGGGCACGTGGGCCACCACTTTGCCATTGGCAACACCAGTGGCTTGCCCGGTTACTACCTGTCCAACCCCGTGCGCGACGGGCAAAAAGTGGTGGGTGTGGCAGTGATCAAAATCTCGCTGGCCCCCATTGAAAAGGCTTGGGCCATGCTGGGCGTGCCCGCCTTGATTGCCGACGAGAACCACGTGGTGATCCTGTCGTCACAGCCCGAGTGGCTCTACAACACCCTGGTCGATCCACCGCTTGAGAAGCGCGTCGAGTGGCAAGTCAGCCAGCGCTATCGGCAACAAAACCTGCCGCGCTTCCCGCTCACGCCGGGGCTGAGCGAGCTGAGCAGCGCCAAGATGCTGCAGGGTCAGGCCTACAGCAGCCGGGGCCTGGGCCTGCGCGACATGGGCTCTGACCTGCTGGTTCAGGTCATGCCCTTGAGCAAGATGCAATGGGAGCTGGTGACCTTTGCCGACCTGAGCGCCGTGCGCAAACAGGCCGTGCTGGTCAGCCTGCTCTCGTGCGTGGCGGCGGCCTTCTTGTGCCTGCTGTGGCTGGCGTTCAACCAGCGGCGGCGCCTGACCTTGCAAAAGCTCGAAGCCAAGCAGCAGCTTGAACAAGCCAATGCCCGCCTGGAGGACATGGTGGCGCTGCGCACCCTGGCCCTGATCGCGGCCAACGAACAACTGCGACGCGAGGTGCAAGAGCGTGTGCAAACCGAGCAAAACCTGCGCGAAGCCCAAGACGAGTTGGTGCAAGCGGCCAAGCTGGCGGTGCTGGGCCAACTGGCCACTGGCATCACACACGAGCTGGCCCAGCCCCTGGGCGCGATCCGCACGCTGACCAGCAACACCGTGGCATTCCTGAAGCGCGGCGCGCTCGACACCGTCGAGAGCAACCTCACGGTGATGGCCCGCCTGGCCGACCAGATGGGCCACATCGTTCACCAGCTCAAAGGCTTTGCGCGCAAGTCGCCCGCCGTGGCCTCGCGCACCGACGTGGCGCAAACCGTCAGCAACGCGCTGCTGCTGTTTGTCTCGCGCTTGCGCACCGAAGACGTGACGCTGGTGAACCGTTGCCAAGAAGGCCTCAGCCTGGTCTGGTGCGACCCCAACCGCCTGGAGCAAGTCGTGGTCAACCTGATTGGCAATGCGCTGGACGCCATGCGCGAATCCAGCACCCGCACCTTGACCATCGATGCACAGCCGCAGCCCGATGGCACCGTGCACCTGACGGTGAGCGACACCGGCAGCGGCATCTCTGATGCCCTGATGGACCGCCTGTTTGATGCCTTCGTCACCACCAAGCCCGTGGGCATCGGCCTGGGCCTGGGCCTGGCCATTTCACGGGACATCGCCCGCGCCTTCCATGGCGACTTGACCGCGCACAATCTGCCCGACGGGGGCGCATGCTTCACCGTGCACCTGCCCAGCAACGAACAAGCCCCGAGCACCGGACCCCACCCATGAGCAAAGAGTTCAGCATCCTGGTTGTTGAAGACGATCCCCATGTGCGCCTGGGCTGTGTGCAAGCCTTGCAACTGGCCGATCTGCAGGTCGAAGCCGTGGGTTCGGCCGAAGACGCTTTGTCCTTGATTGGGTCCGGCCGCATCGGCGTGGTCGTGACCGACATGCGCCTGCCCAAGGCCGATGGCCTGTCGCTGGTCAAGCTGTGCCATCAAACCGATGCCAGCCTGCCCGTCATCATGATCACGGGCCATGGCGACGTGAACCTGGCCGTGGAGGCCATGCGCAGCGGTGCTTACGATTTCATCACCAAGCCCTTTGCCTCAGAGCTGCTGGTCGAGGTGGTGCACCGCGCGTTGGAGCGGCGCCTGCTCACGCAAGAGGTCAGCGCTTTGCGTCAGCAACTGGCTCACCGCAGCGGCATTGAAGGCAAGCTCATTGGCAAGTCGGCGGCCATGCAGGCCGTGCGCAAGCTGGTGCTGGACGTGGCCGAATCGCCCGTCGACATCTTGATCCGTGGCGAGACCGGCTGCGGCAAAGAGCTGGTGGCCCAAGCCCTGCACGATTTTTCATCGCGACGCGACGCGCCCTTTGTGGCCTTGAACTGCGGCGGCATGCCCGACAACCTGCTCGACAGCGAGCTGTTCGGCCACGAAGCCGGCGCCTTCACAGGGGCGCAAAAACGCCGGGTGGGCAAGATCGAATTCGCGCAGGGTGGCACCCTCTTCCTCGACGAAGTCGAGAGCATGCCCATGGGCATGCAGATCAAGCTGCTGCGCGTGCTGCAAGAGCGCAAGCTCGAACGCCTGGGCTCCAACCAGGCCATTGCCGTGGACTGCCGCGTGGTGGCCGCCAGCAAAGACGACCTCTTGCTGCGCGCCCAAGACAACAGCTTCCGTGCCGACCTGTACTACCGCCTCAACGTCGTCACCATCGAGCTGCCCCCGCTGCGCGAACGCCGCGAAGACATCCCCATGCTGATGGCGCACTTCACGCTGCTGGCCGCCCAACGCTTTGGCAAGCAGCAGCCCCTCTTGAGCAGCGCACAGCTGTCGCGCCTGATGGCGCACAACTGGCCCGGCAACGTGCGTGAGTTGCGCAACGTGGCCGACTGCCTGGTGCTGGGCGTGCGCAACGCGGTGCTCGATGGCAAAGATGCGAGCGAGCTGGGCGAAGCCTCGCTGTCAGAGGCCGTGGACCGCTTCGAGCGCGGGCTGATTGCGGCCGAGCTGGCCCGCCAAGGTGGCAACGTGGCGCGCTGTGCCGAAGCGCTCAAAGTGGCCAAAACCACCCTGCACGACAAGATCAAGCGACACGGCCTTTGATCAGGCATCATCTGCGCCTGCACCGCAACCGCCACCCAAAGCAGCCGGAGATGCCCATGAAAGTCCATCACCTCAATTGCGGTTCCATGTGCCCTTTGGGCCGCCGCCTCATCAACGGCGAAGGGGGCTGGCTGGCCAGCGGCCACATGTGCTGCCATTGCCTGCTGATTGAGGGCCGCAATGGCCTGATCTTGGTGGACACAGGCCTGGGCACCGGCGACGTCAGCCACCCCCAACGGCTGGGCGCCTTGTTCAACACGGTGGTGCGCCCGAAGCTGAGCATGTCAGAGACCGCGCTGCACCAGATCCGCGAATTGGGCTTTGACCCACGCGACGTGCAACACATCGTGCCCACCCACCTGGACCTGGACCACGCCGGCGGGCTGTCAGACTTCCCACAAGCCCAGGTGCATGTGTTCGACACCGAGCTGCAAGCCGCCTTGACGCGGCCGACGCTGGCCGAACGCGGGCGTTACGTCCCGGCGCAATGGGCGCACCAGCCGCAATGGGCGCCGCGCAAGCTCGAAGGCGAGCGCTGGATGGGCTTTGAAGCCACCCAGGCCATGCCCGGGATGGACGACGAGGTGCTGCTGGTGCCCTTGACGGGCCACACCCGTGGCCATTGCGGCGTGGCCGTGCGCGCTGACGACGGCTGGCTGCTGCACTGCGGCGATGCCTACTTCTACCGGGGCGAAATGGAAGCCGACCCCCACTGCACGCTGGGTCTGAAGATTTTTCAGGCGCTGGTGCAGATTGACGGGGCCAGCCGCGTGACCAACCAGGCACGGCTGCGCGAACTCAAGCGCCAACACAGCGCCGAGGTCACGCTGTTTTGCGCCCACGACGACGTGGAGCTGTCGCAGCTGAGCCATGCGTCGCAAGCGCGGCAACAGGCCTTGCGCGCGGCGCAAGCCGTGGCCTGAGGCCGATCAAAAGCGCTTGGTCAGCGTGAGGGTGTCGTTGTCGCGCTTCATTTGAAAGCGCGTCAAAAAACTGTTGCCCAACAAGATGTGCGGCATGCCTTGGGGCAACACCGCCGCATCGACGTTGAAGACCTCGACGTCCTGGATGCGCACCGAGGTCAGGCTGACCCGATAGCCTTTGACCACGCCATTGGCCGTGCT
>JAVLFO010000268.1:0-1571 GCA_046052805.1 Aquabacterium sp.
AGCCTCAGCGCTGCGTTGGGCCAGACTGCGCACTTCGGTTGCCACCACGGCGAAGCCACGACCCTGCTCACCGGCGCGCGCGGCTTCCACGGCCGCGTTAAGCGCCAGGATGTTGGTTTGAAACGCAATGCCGTCGATCACCCCGATGATGTCGGCGATCTTCTTGCTGCTCTGGTTGATGCCCGTCATGGTCTCTGTGACCTGGGCGACCACGTTGCCGCCTTTGGCTGCGACCTCGCTGGCTGATTGCGCCAGTTGACTGGCATGGGCTGCGTTGTCAGCATTTTGTTTGACGGTCGCGCTCAACTCTTCCATGGAGGCGGCGGTCTCTTCGAGCGCAGAAGCTTGCTGTTCCGTGCGTTGCGACAAATCGTTGTTGCCGCTGGAGATTTGCGCGCTGGCCGTGGCCACGCCATCGGCATTGCTTCGCACGGTGCCCACCACATCTGACAGCGAGGTCTGCATGGCATCCAGGCTGCGCAGCAAGGGGCTGAATTCATCCAGGGCCGCATCGACCACCTTCACAGTGAAGTCACCTTGGCGAGAGCGCTCGGCCACATCCTGAGCCAAGCCCACGCGGCTTTGCAATGTGCGGGTGATGTACCAAGAAAAAGCGATCAAACCCACTCCGATGGCCGCGACAAGCCCAGCCAGCTGAAGGCGCACAGCGTCTGCAGAGGCAGCAATGTGCTCAACCTCGGCGATCAGCATCTTGCCTTGACGCCCACGCTCTGCGCTCAGCCACGCTTGCATCGGCTGGAACACCGAGTTTTTTTGCTGCGCGAGCTTGCCCATCAACTCGTCTCGCTTGCCTTGGCGCAACAGGGCGATGTCGGCTTCTTCCATGGGCCAGGCCGTGCGTTGGAGTTGCAGCCAGTCACGATCGAAGGCCTCTCGTGCGTCCTGGGTCGTGACCAGCTTGAGATAAGCGTCGTCGTTGCGCGTGATTTGTTGGCGCAGCGCTTCGATGCTTTGTAGCGATGGCTCCGCCTCTTCAGGTGTCTTCGAGGCAATGGCCAGACGCAGTGCCAAGCGAACCTGGGTCACGCTCAGCTCAGTGCTCGCGATGAGTTGCAATTGCAGGGCGCGGTCGATGCCCACGCGGTTGGCCAGTTGCCTGACTTGGAGCAACTGAAGCCACGAGGTGATGGCCAGCGCGGACAATGCGGCGGTCAACAAGATGGAAACACCGTAAAGGCGCTTCCCAATACTGAGGCGACTGAGGAAACTCATGATGGTGCTTCGCTTGAAGGTTGTCGAACAAGGGGCTGGATCCAATGAGGCGCAAGACCACCGTGGTGTGCTTGTTATCGGTGTGCACGTGGCCACAGCGCAGGACCCGTCCGGCCATGGCGGTGGCTTGTTCGGCCAAGGTGTTTGGCGACATGGGCTCTAATCACGGGCCTGCCAAACTCGGCGGGCCCACAACGAAGCATTGACAGATGAAACCGATCCAAGCTGGCGATCACGCCGAAATCATCGAGGGCGCCTTGGGCACCAAAGGCCCGAATGTGGGCAAGACCGTTCGCGTGGTGTGCTTGCGCGGCGAGCACAGCGAACATGGCCGCATC
>JAVLFO010000269.1:0-3797 GCA_046052805.1 Aquabacterium sp.
AAGACCACGAGCGCGTGACCGTGGGCGGCACCGCCCACATCTTTGAAGCCGCACACCGGGCTGGGGCCGCCGTGATGCTGGTCACCAGCATCTGCGCCTATGGCGACGCCATCCAGCGTGGCCCTTGCCCTGAGGACGTGGTGCCTGGCCGTGGCCAAGGCCCTTACGGCCGCGCCAAGCAAGGCCAAGAGGCGCTGGCCAGGCAGCACATGGCCAAGGGCTTGCAGGTGTGCGTGGTCCGGCCCGCCAACATCATCGGGCCGGGTTCAGGCCCATGGGTGATCGACGCGGCCGAGGCCTTGCGGCAAGGCTTGCCTGCCCTCATTGGCGGTGGGCGAGGCAACGCCGCCTTGGCGGGTGTCGACAACGTGGCCGATTTCATGGTGCATGCCGCCATGCACCCGCAGGCATGGGGCAATGCCTTTCATGTGCACGACGGCTTGGCAGTGACTTGGCGCGATTACTTCAACGACCTGGCGCGCTTGCTGGGCACGCCGCCGCCCAAGTCCTTGCCGCGTTGGCTGGCTTATGTTGGGGCATGGCTCAGTGAGCCCGTGTTCAAGCGTTTGTGGCCCAAGCGCCGGCCACCGGTCACCACCGAGGCGCTCAACCTGATCGCCTGGGACAGCCGCTTCCCGCTGAGCCGCGCCCGTGCCTTGGGGTGGACGCCCCAGGTCGACCACGTCACGCAAATGGCCCGCATCGGGGCCTGGCTGGTTGAGCGAGGGCCTGCGCAAGGCGCCTGAGCGGAGCAGGGCCTTCAGGCGCTTTGCGCCTCAGGCCTCTTCGCGTGGCATCAAAAAGTGGCCGCGCGCATGGGCCACGGGCCGCTGTGGGTCGTCTTGCCAGATCGAGACCTGCACCAGCGCCACCCGGTTGCCTTGGCGGACGGTGGTGCCCTGCACAAAAGTGTCGACCGGCTTGGCCGATCGCAGATAGGCAATGGCGAAGTCCACGCCGCGCGGCACGCCGCCGATGCCCGGGTTGGTGGCGACCAAGTGCAGGATCATGGCCGTTTCGCCAAAGCCCGCCAGCACCCCGCCGTGCAGCGCGGGCAGCACGGGGTTGCCAATCAGGTCGTGCTTGAACGGCATGCGGAACACCGGGCCTGCCTCGATTTGCGGCTGCTGGTGCACGTTCAAAAAATCCACATACGGCGAGCGGCCCACCGGCAAGGCCAGTGTTTCGGGCAAGGCCGCGGGCTGGCTCACGAAGACCTGGCTGGGCTCGATGCTGGCCGGCGACATCAGGCTGGACGCCGCCTGGGCCGGCGTGGGTTGGGTGCGCGGCGTTGCGGCCTTGTGAGACGCTGGCGGCGCAGCACCCGCCACCTCGGTGTCTTTGCGGCGCGTGTTGGCCGTGGCCCGCATGAAGGTGGCATTGACCATGGCGACGGGCTCGCTTTGACCGGGCTGGAACAGCTCGCCCCGCACGAAGGCCACGCTGCGCGACAGGCGGTGGCATTCGGCCTTGCAGATCAGGTCGGTGTCGGCCACAGCTGGGCGCAGGTAGTCCATGCGCAAGTCCAGGGTGGCGAAAGGCTCCATCTCGTCGAGGGCGCAGCCCACGGCCATGCCACAGGCGGTGTCGGCCAGCACGCTCAGGCACCCCGGGTGGATCAGCTTGCGCTCGGCATCGCCCGTCCAGGTGCCGCGTGCGGGCAGCAGCAGGCTGGCGTGCCCCGGGCCCGTGGCCACCACCTGCATGCCAGATGCGGCTGCGTAGGGGATGCCCGAGATGAAAGCGTTGGCCCAGACGTTGCGGTCGTCACCGGAAAAAATGCTCATGGTGCGTAGAAATGCTTAAGTGGAAACGCGCAGATCGCATTGTCCACAAGTCTGGGTGCCTGGCGCGTGAATCTGCGGCAAAAGATGTCGCGCCATGACGCTTACGTCATCTTGTGGCTTCTTTGCGGGGCTGCAAGGCAATGGCCAGCCCTGTGGCCGTGACGCGGATCTCGCCCAACTCGTAGCCCATTCGGTCCGCCTTGCTGAGGTCTTCGGGCTTGAAGCGGTGCACCGCAAAGTCTTGCAAGCGCGCTTCGGCAATCGATGCGGCCAGGCGCGTCAAAGAGCGCTGGTAAATGGCGGGCAAGCCATCGATCTGCACCTCGTCGAGCTTGACCTGCGTGAGGCGGATGCTCAGGTCTTTGGGCTCGTAGCGCAGGCCAAAGCTCAGGGCCACGCTGCCTTGGTAGCTTTGCCCCATGAGGCTGTCTTGCGCGCTCAGGGCCATGCGCGTGGCCACGCGGTTGCGCTCGGGCAGCAGGCTCAAGGTGGGCGCTTGGGCGCTGATGTCGAGTACGTTCATCACGCGCTGCGTGGTCGGGAAGGGCTTGCTCAGCTTGGTTTGCAGCTCTTCGCGCGAGATCTCGACGGTGCGCGGGCCCAGCAGGCTGGCGCAAGCGCTCACAATCAAGCAGGCCATTGTGCTGGCCATCCACCGGGTGCGTGGGTGTCGCATCGATCAAGCCTCCGCAGGGCGCAGCGGGGCGCCCAAAGTGTCCGCCCAGGTCTGCAGGCTCAGCACCCGCACGCCCTTGTACAGCCGCGCGCGGCGCGCCAGCTTGAGCAGCGCCGCGTCTTTGCTGAACAGCCAGGTGGCGCCCACGTGCATGGCCAGGTCGATGAAGACCTGGTCGTCCGGGTCTTTGCAGCGCAGTGCGCAGCGCGGTGGTTCTTCCACAAAAGTGGCGTGCTTGAACACGGTCAGCGTCAGCATGGGGTCGGGCTGCCAGCGCTTGAACACACTGCGCGGCCACACCTGGTGCCACTCTTTTTCCATCGAGGGGCTGGCCAGCCAGCGCACTTGCCCGGCTTCCAGCGCCCGCGCCACGGGGTGGGCTGCGGGGTCTTTGAAGACGCGCCAGTCGAGCAGCGCGTTGGTGTCGAGGACGACGATGGGCAGGGGGCTGGCGGTCATGCGGACTTCAAACGTGGGATGCAAAGGCGCACCCCATTGTGCCGGGCCGCCAAGCTGCCTAAGCTGCGAGCTTGCGGTTGGACCTTGACGAAAGGATGGCACCCATGTCTGAGCACTCATGTTCTGAGCCCCAGGTCATGCACCCGCGCCGCGCGGTGCTGCAAGGCGCATGCGCTGCATTGGGTGTGCTCAGTGCGCCGTGGCTGCGTGCCCAAACCGTGTCGCCGCTGGCGTCAGCGGCTCCGGGCCCGCATGTGCTGCCGCCGCTGCCCTTTGCCGACAATGCTTTGGACCCCGTCATGTCGGCCACCACCTTGGGTTACCACCATGGCAAGCACCACAAGGCCTATGTCGACAACCTGAACAAGCTGCTGGCAGGCACCGAGCAAGCGGCCTTGCCTCTGGACAAGCTCATCTTGGCCACGTCGGGCCGGCCTGACCAGCAAGCCGTGTTCAACAACGCCGCCCAGGTCTGGAACCACACCTTCTTTTGGCAAGGCCTCAAAGCGCAAGGCGGTGGCGAGCCGCCTGCCGCCTTGATGAACAAGGTCAAGGACAGCTTTGGCTCGGTGGCGCAACTCAAGAAGGACCTGTTGGCCGCCTCGCTGGGGCAGTTTGGCAGCGGCTGGGCCTGGCTGGTGCAAGACGGCGACCGCCTCAAGGTGGTCAAGTCAAGCGGCGGCGACAACCCCATGACCGCCGGGCTCAAGCCCTTGCTGGCCATCGACGTGTGGGAACACGCCTACTACCTGGACTACCAAAACCGCCGTGCCGATTACGTCAATGCGGTGCTCGACAAGCTCGTGAACTGGGAGTTCGTGGCCAGCCAGCTCAAGGCCTGAGCCCTGGCCTCAGGCCGCGCTGTGGATCACGCC
>JAVLFO010000270.1:0-5993 GCA_046052805.1 Aquabacterium sp.
CTACCTTCAACACAACGCACAGCGCCTTTCTGCACCAAGTCCATCACCCGTCCCAAGCGGCGCAGTGCAACCGGTGAAGGTGCAAGCCCGTGCGTACCAGCCGGGCGCCGATTTGCTCGATGTGCTGTCAAGCGCCGGAGCCACCCCATGCAGCCTGCTCAGCCTCGACGACTTCGGCATGCAAGCCTTGCAGCAAGCGCGCAGCCTCATTGCGCGCGACCACCCCCTGCTGATGCTGCAATGCCGAGCGGGTCATCCCAGCTTGGCCGAACCTGACGCCGTTGCAGCGCTGCGTGCCCTGCAGGCCATGGGCTATGTGCACCTGTGGGTCATGGACAACCACGGCAACCCCATGCTGGCAGACACCACGGTCGATGCCATTGGGCAGCTGCTCGCGCACATTGCGCGCCAAGACCACCAAGGCGTGAGCCGCACCATGTACCACCTGGACGTGCTGGCCACCGTGCCGGCGCAGGCCGAGTTGGCCAGGCAGGCCGTCGCGCGTCACCTCAACGCTTTGCGCTGAACCCACGCAGCTCAGGTCCAACCGAGCCCCAACGCCCCTGATGAGCGCCCCTGGTCAGCGCTCGTCGGCGGCGCCCAGCCACTGCACCAAGCCACCACCAATCGATCGCAGTTGGGCATTGGCCTGGTAGCCATCGTGCAACGCATTGACATACATCACGCGCAAGTTGAAGTGATCCCCTTCGGCTGACATCACGTCAAACAAAGACCGACGACCCAGTTGCGACCACTGCTGGAAGGTGGCCATGCGCACGCGCTCACTGTCTTTGAGGACCTCGACATAGCGACGCGCCCGGTCAAACGCGCTGGAGGCCGCCTCTTGGACCTCGTATGCGCGGGCGCTGCGCGTGTTGAGCAGTTCGTCGTATTGCTGGCGCGCTGCCGATGCGCGCTTGCTGGCCGCCAAAGCCGAAGCCTTGTCCGCGTTGCCATTGAACAAGGTGTATGACACCGACAAGCCCGCTTGCACAGCCACGTTGGCCACCTGCGCCTGCGAGCCACCCGTGGTCATGGCCATCCAGTTGACCTGAGGTTTTTGTCCGGCTTCGACCGCTTGCGCGTACTGCTCGGCGGCGTTGGCCTGCAGACGAAGCTGCTGCAGCTCTGCGTTTTGCTCCAACAAACGCAAGATCTCGCCGGTGTCCATCACCTGAGACAGCGGGCCGCCCAGGCCATCGCCAACCGTCACCTGATCACCAATGAGCTTGCGCAAACGCGCCTCGGTTTGGCGGCTCTGCGCCAAAGCGCCGTCACGCGCCAGCTCGGCTTGGGCCTGGGTCTTGCGCGCCTGCAACAACTCGCTGGCACGGCCGCGGTCTTCGCGCACGATCTGGTCCAGCGCCTCCACCAGGCAGCCCATCTTGCGGGCGTACTGCTGATAGACCTTCGCTTGGGTGCGGTAGCGGTTGCGCTCCAAGGCCGTGGTCACGGCCTCCAGCACCACCTGCTCGCGCGTGGCTTGCATGCCAAAACGCGCGGCACCTGCCAGCTCACGCCGAAAGTCACTCATGTGGTTGAGCCGACCACCGTCGTACAAGATGCCAGTGGCATTGAGGGTGCCCGTGATTTGGTTGCCCTTGCGCAGCGTGTCACTGCCATAGCGCGCAAACGAAGGACCGATCGAGCCATTGGCCGTGATCTGTGGTTGCGTCGCCCCCCTGATTTCATCGAGGTCATAGGCAGCTGCTTCGGCCAACAAGCGAGACGCGCCCACCTGCGCGCTGCGCCGGGCCGCCTCGCGTGCGATCAACTGCAACTGCGCCTGCGGGTCCAAGGCATCGGCCGATGCGGCCTCGGCGCTGGTGGGCGCAAAGCGGCTGGCCGCGCCCTTGGCGCCTCGCTCGGGGGCCGCGTTGACCAGATCTTCAGTGCAAGCGGCGTGCGCGGCCAAGGACACCACCGAGCAGGCCACGGCACACACTGCGGCGCGCCACGGGGCAAGTAAGGGGCGGAGCATCATGGGCAATCACCTTTCGCGGAACGCTTCCTGCGACTTCAAAACGGGCTTGAGCAAAAACTGCAGCACCGAGCGCTCACCCGTGCGGATGTCGATCGAGGCCGTCATGCCGGGCATCACGGTCAGTGCCTTGCCCTGAGCCTTGAGCGTAGAGACATCCGAGCGGATCAAAGCGCGGTAATAGCTGTTGTCTTGTGCCGCTGTTTTCGACTCCTCTCCCAGCGCATCTGGGCTGATGTACTCCACCGTGCCCTTGAGGCCACCGTAGGTGTAGTAGTCGTAAGCGCTGAGCTTGACCTCGGCATGCAGGCCGGTGTGCACAAAGCCGATGTCGGCCGGCTTGATGCGCGCCTCAACCAGAACGCGCGGCCCAATCGGCACGATCTCCATGATCGTCGCGCCGCCTGGCACCACCCCACCCACCGTGCCCAGCTTGATGCTTTTGACCAGACCGCGCACGGGCGAGTAAAGCATCGTGCGACGCAGCACGTCCTGTTTGACCACGATCTGCTCTTCGAGCTGGGCCAGCTCGGTGCGCACCCGCACCAGGTCCACCGCAGCCTCTTGCCGAAAGCGGTTCACCCGCTCTTGCACTTGCAGCTGCAAATCGTTGGCCTGGCGGCGCAAGCGCATCACCTCAACCTCCGACATCAAGCCCTTCGCGGCCATCCGATCGGCCATCGACAGCTCACGGAACAACAAGGCCAGGCTGCGGCGGGTCACGCCCACCGCCTCGTCCAAGGACTGTTTACGCGCGTCGTAGGCCTCGCGCTCACCCTGCGTGGCAGATGGCACCCCTTCGATCTCTTTGGGAAATCGCAAAGGGCGCCCAGATGCCTCGGCCTCCAAGCGCGCCTGCGTGGCCATGAGGCTCAAGCGCTTGGCCGCACCTTCGTTTTGCTGAGCCTCTACGCGCGTCGGGTCCAGTTGCGCCAGCTCTTGCCCCTTCTCGACCAATGCGCCCTCGCGCACCAGCACCGAACGCAAGATGCCGCCCTCCAAGCTGGCAATGACCTGGTCTCGGCCATCGGCCACCACCTTGCCATCGGCCCGCGTGACCTCATCGACCTGCGCAATCGAAGCCCACACCACCGCACCGATCACGGCCAGCAGCATCAGGTAAATCGCCCAGGTCGCGCCCGGCGTGCCCTCGGCCAACTGCGCCTCTTTGACACCAAACAAAAAGGCACGGTCGCCCTTAACGTATTTGCCCGTGATGACCTGCTCGTTTGGCGTCACGCTCATGCCCCCGCCGCAGCCGCCACAGGCTCATTACGAACCGCCTGTACGGGAGGCACCACCACGGGCCCGCTTTCGCCAGGACGCTGCCCAGACAAGGCCGCCAGCACAGCCGCCTTCGGGCCATCGGCCAAGATGCGTCCACCGTCGACCACGATCACGCGATCGACCACATCCAGCAAGGCCGGCCTGTGGGTGACCACCACCAAGGTGCGATCACCGGTCACGGTTTTGAGGTGGCGGATGAAGTTGGTCTCGGCCTGCGCATCCATCGAGCTGGTGGGTTCATCAAGCAACAAAACCTGCGGCTGGGTGACCAAGCAACGCGCCAAGGCCACCAACTGGCGCTGCCCGCCCGAGAGCAGGCAGCCAGACTCGCCCACCGGCAGGTCGTATCCCAAGGGGTGCGCGGCAGCGATGCGGTCCAAGCCCGTTTGGCGCGCCACCTCCAAGAAATGGTTCACATCGGCGTTGCTGCGGCCCAAAAGCACGTTGTCGCGCAAGCTGCCTTGAAACAAGCGCGGCTCTTGCGACACAAAGCCCACCTGGGCCCGGAAATCAGATGGGTCAATCTGCCGCAAGTCGATGCCGTCGATCTCGACAAAGCCATCGCTCGGCTGGTAGAGCCCGCCCAGCATCCGCAAAATCGTGGACTTGCCGCTGCCGATCTTGCCCAGCAAGGCCACGCGCTCGCCAGCCTTGATGTTCAGGCTCACGCCTTTGAGCACCACCGGCGCGTGCTGCTGTGTGCCCTTGGGGTAAGCAAAGCGCACCTCGTGCAAAGCCAGCTGCCCCTGCAAAGTGGTGCGGGTCAGGTAGCGCTTGCCCAAGTCGCGCTCGGTCGGCAAAGCCATCAGCTGATCCAAGGACTTCAGGGCTGCTTTGGCCCCTTGGTAGCGAGACGCCAGTGCCACCACACTGCCCAAAGGCGCAATGGCACGGCCGCCGAACATCACCGCCGCGATCAAGGCGCCGCCCGTGAGCTGTCCCTGGTCGATCAAATGCACGCCCCACACCAGCATGATCAAGGTGATCAGCTGCTGCATGATCATCGTGAAGTTGTTGATCCAACTGGCCATGGACCTGGCCTTGAGCGACGACATGGCCGCCATCGCATTGGCATCTTCGTAGCGTTGGATGAAGTGACCTTGCGCGCCGGCGGCACGCACGTCCTCCAGCCCCTCAACGGCCTCGATCAGCACCCCATGCAAGTCGGCTTGCTGGCTCATGTTCGCGCTCATCTGGCGGCGCAAACGGCTCTGAATGGCCCATGTCAGCACCAGCACGACTGGCACCGTCACCAGCAACACCAAGACCATCGGACCGGCCACGAGCCAAGTCACCACGATGAACAAGAAGATGAACGGCAAGTCGGTCAGGGCGGAGATCGTGGCGGAGGTCGAGAAATCTCGCACCACCTCAATCTGTGCCAATCGGTGTGCAAACGCCCCCGCCGACTCAGGCCGATGCTCCAGCTTGATGCCCAAGGCTTGCCTGAAAATTTGGCTGCCCAGCGCCAGGTCGGCCTTCTTGCCAGCGGCGTCGATCAAATGGCTGCGCAACTGTCGCGCGACCAAATCAAAAGCGATGGCAATGAAGCTGCCAATGGCCAGTGACCAAAGGGTCACGAAGGCTTTGTTCGGGATGACGCGGTCATACACCACCGAGGTGAACAAGCCGGTCACGATCATCAAGACGTTGCTGAGCAGGGCCGCCAACATCGCCGAGCGGTAGTAGGGCACAAACCGCTTGAGCGTGCCCCACAGCCAATGCGGCGCGTCCACATCTTTCAGCGCCGACCCTGCACGCACGCCCGGCTTGAGCGCCGCGATCAGCGTGTAGCCGGCGTACTCGGCCATCAGCTCCTCTTCAGAGGCGGTGCAAACTTCTTGCGCACCGCCGGGCATGATCACCTCGTAGCGGTTGCCCCCGGCACGCTCAGAGCGCCCCGAAACGCGCCGCAACACCACGCAGGCGTCACCGTTTTTGAGCAGCATCACGACCGGCATCAGCAGCGACAAAATCTTGCCTGGCGGACGCTTGACCAAGGAAGCGCTGAAGCCCGCCTGGCGCAGCACAGCGAGGCCTTGCTCGGCGGTCATTGGCCCCGTCAAAGCCAAGCCTTCGAGCAAGGAGTGCTCAGAGCGGTCCACCCCATGGTGACGACACAGCCACACCAAGGCTTCGAGCAGCGGATCGGTCTCGCTCGAGCCGATGGCAGCACCGCCGGCGGACAGGCTGGCGCCCTCCTCCGTGCCCAGAGGGGCTGGCTCATCGAAATCGAACGTGGGATCCAAGGGTGCTCCTGCGACGTCAAAGGAACGCCCCCTGATGCTAGGCAGCACCGCCGCCGTCTTAAGCCGCATAAGCGCGACGATGTGCGCCCATTTCTGCCAGCGGCGCGTCCAGCTGAGCTGACATACAGACGAAAAAAAGCCCCGACAAGCAGGGCTTTTTTTGCAATATGGAGCGGGATAAGAGGCTCGAACTCTCGACCTATACCTTGGCAAGGTATCGCTCTACCAACTGAGCTAATCCCGCATTGCGCTGAGCGCATCGCTGTGCAGCTAGCCTTTCGGCTTCGCTGCTGACCGTGATTTTGGTGTCGCGATCAGCGAAGAACGCTACTATAGCATAGCTACTGAGCCAAACGCAAGCTGTGGCAAATTTTCATCAAGATGATGCACCTGCCGGCGCGAGAACGGGCGCGCGGTTCAGCCGGTACACTGCGGCTGTCTCTTATACACATCTGACGCTGCCGACGACTAGTCGA
>JAVLFO010000271.1:0-2947 GCA_046052805.1 Aquabacterium sp.
ACGTGGTGCGCGGCCCGATGTTGGCGCACAAAGCCGAAGAAGAGGGCGTTGCCGTGGCCGAGCGCATTGCCGGTCAACACGGTCACGTCGACTTCAACACCATTCCCTGGGTGATCTACACCAGCCCAGAGATCGCCTGGGTCGGCAAAACCGAACAGGCTTTGAGAGCGGAGGGCCGGTCCTACAAGGCCGGCTCCTTCCCCTTCATTGCCAACGGGCGTGCCCGCGCTTTGGGTGACACCACGGGCTTCGTCAAGTTCCTGGCCGATGCCACGACCGACGAGATCCTGGGTGTGCACATCATTGGGCCTTTCGCCTCTGAGCTGATCTCGGAAGCCGTGGTGGCCATGTCCTTCAAGGCCAGCGCGGAAGACATCGCCCGCATTTGCCACGCACACCCCAGCTTGAGTGAGGCCACCAAAGAAGCGGCGCTCGCAGTGGACAAGCGCACCTTAAACTTCTGACCTGACCTCACGTTCGGGCAAAAGGGGTGGCGCTGCCGCCCCTTTTTCTTGGGTGATCGTTTTTCAAAGCCTTGCCCAAGGTTTGCCAGCCCTTTGTCCTGTTTGAGTAACCTGATGCCATGCCTGCTGCCCCGACCAAGCCCATTTCTGTGACCCAGCTGTACCAAGACAGCCTGACGGAACGTGGCTACAAAGCCGATTCAGCGCAGTTGGCGGGCATTGCCGCGCTGCAACGTTGCCAGGACGAATGGTCCACCTACAAAGGCCAGCGCTCGAATGCGCTGACCAAGATGCTGCGCTACCCGGCGCTGCCCAAAGGCGTCTACATGTACGGTGGGGTGGGGCGGGGCAAGAGCTTCATCATGGACTGCTTCTACAACGCCGTCCCGCTGGAGCGTAAAACGCGCCTGCACTTCCATGAGTTCATGCGCGAGGTGCACCGCCAGTTGCACGAGCTCAAAGGTGTGCAGGACCCTTTGGAGGTGTTGGCCAAGCGCATGTCTCGCAAGCACCGGGTGATCTGCTTTGACGAGTTCCACGTGGCTGACGTGACCGACGCGATGATCTTGTACAAGCTGCTGGACGCGATGTTCCGCAACCGCATGAGCATCATCACCACGTCGAACTTCCACCCCGATGGGCTCTACCCCAACGGGCTGCACCGCGACCGCATCTTGCCGGCGATTGAGCTGCTCAAGACGCATCTGCAAGTGGTCAACGTGGACGCCGGCAACGATTACCGCCGCCGCACCCTCGAGCTGGCCAACCTGTACCTGACGCCCTTGGACGACAAGGCATCGTCGGAGATGACCAGCATCTTTGACCAACTCGCGGAAACCGCCGACGAAGCGCCCGAGCTGAACATCGAGCACCGCGTGCTCAAGGCCAAGCGCAAGGCGGGCGGTGTGGTCTGGTTTGACTTTCAAACGTTGTGCGGTGGGCCGCGCTCGCAAAACGATTACCTCGAGCTGGCCTCGCGCTTTCACACCATCATGCTCAGCGATGTGCCCTTGATGCCGGTGCGCCTGGCCTCTGAGGCGCGCCGCTTCACGTGGCTGATCGATGTGTTGTACGACCGCCGTTGCAAGCTGGTGATCTCGGCCGAGGTGCCGCCAGAACAGCTCTACACCGAAGGGCCGATGTCGCACGAGTTCCCGCGCACGGTGTCGCGTTTGAACGAGATGCAATCGAAGGAGTACCTGAGCGAAGAGCGCCGGGTGGTCGACACCTCTTTGACCTGATCAAGCCGGCGGGGGCCAGAGAGCGATCAGGCGCTGGCCTCGACGCGCACCAGGGCCAGAGAGAGGTTGTCGCCGCCGGCACGCGCACGGTGGCGCGCCTTGCCAACGAGCATCTCAACGGCCTCGCGGGGAGGCAGGGTGTGCACGATGGCGCCCAGCTCTTTGGGCGTGAAGTAGTGCCACAGCCCGTCCGAGCAAACCAGCAGGCTGTCGCCGATCTGGAGTTGGTCAACGTGCTGCTCGGTGATGAGGGGCTCTTGCTGTGTGCCCAGGCAGCCAATCAGCAAGTTGGCCTGCGGGTGCACATTGGCTTCTTCTTCCGTGATCTGACCCTCATCAACCAGGCGCTGGACGTAAGAGTGGTCGATGGTGCGGGTGAGCATCTCCGGGCCACGGAAGTGATAAACGCGTGAATCACCCGCGTGGGCGATGTTGGCCGACAGGTCAGGGTTGACGATGAAGGCGGCCACCGTGCTGTGTGGTTCTTCCTCGAAGGCCAGCGCGGTCAGGCGAATCATCAAGTGCGACTCGTTGATCAGTTGCGTCAAAGTCAGCCGCGACTCGTCTTTGCTGGGCACGTAACGGTCGAACACCTGCCGCGCCGTCATGATCACCTGGTCTGCCGCTTTGCGTCCGCCGCTTTTGCCGCCCATGCCATCGGCCACCACGGCCAGCAGGCAACCCTGGGCACGGGGGTGGGGGATGATTTCGACTTGGTCTTGTTGGTAGGGACGGTCACCCCGATGGATGCCGGTGGCAGCCACAAGACGGAAACTCGACGGCACAGGACTCATGCGGAAAACTATAATCGCTTATGAGCCGCCCGCAGGTGAGATATGGCGTGCGGCGACCCCTCGTTCAAGCGCTCCGCCATTTGCCTCACGGCACCCAAGATGCAAGAAAACCTGCACTCGCCTCACCGCCAACTCATCGAGCTGAGGATGGAACACGCGGATTTGGACAACCTGATTGACCGCGCTGCCGAGCAAATGCCCTTGGACGAGCTGTCCATCAGGCGCATGAAGAAGCGCCGCCTGATGTTGCGGGATCAAATTTCACGACTTGAATTGTTGCTCGACCCCAAAGAGCCGGCTTGAATCAAGCCGACAGCACCGAGAGCAATTCGGTCTCGAGTTCAAGCTGTTTGCGGTCTTGGCGCAGCGCGTCACCCGTGACCAAGAAGGTGTCTTCGACGCGCTCGCCCAGCGTGCTCACTTTGGCCAGTTGCACGCTGACTTGATG
>JAVLFO010000272.1:0-4557 GCA_046052805.1 Aquabacterium sp.
AGATCTACACTCGACTAGTCGTCGGCAGCGTCAGATGTGTATAAGAGACAGAGTTTTCCTTGACCACGCCGCCGCAGTTCGGGCAAGGCGTGCTCAGGGTGGCGTAGTCACCGGGGATGGTGTCGCGGTCGTATTCCTTGGCCTTTTGCACCACGCGCTGCGTCATGGCGGCGATCTCGGCCATGAAGGCTTCGCGGCTCAGCAAGCCCTTTTCCATTTGCGACAGCTGGAACTCCCAGTTGCCGGTCAGCTCAGGCTTGGTCAGGTCTTCCACACCCAGGCCACGCAAGAGCGTAGTCAGCTGGAAGGCCTTGGCCGTGGGGATCAGCTCACGTCCTTCGCGGTACATGTACTTTTCAAGGATCAAACCTTCAATGACCTGCGCGCGCGTGGCTGGCGTGCCAAGGCCCTTTTCCTGCATCGCGGCCTTGAGCTCTTCGTCGTCGATCAGCTTGCCTGCGCCTTCCATGGCGCTCAGCAGCGTCGCTTCCGAGTAGCGGGCGGGCGGCTTGGTCTTGAGCGCGGCAATGGCCACGTCCTCGTTGCGCACGGCCTCGCCGGGCTGCACCGCCACCAGGGTCGAGTCATCGCCCTCTTCGGCCGCTTCTTTGCCGTAAACGGCTTGCCAGCCCGGTTTGACCAGCACCTTGCCGTTGGTCTGGAAGTGGTGCACGACAGTGCCCCCAGCCCCGCCGCTACCCGGCACCTTGGTGATGCGGGTGGTGACCATGAACTCGGCCGAGGGGTAGAACACCGCGATGAAGCGCTTGACGACCATGTCGTAGAGCTTGGCTTCGATCTCGCTCAAGCTCTTGGGCGCCTGCAGCGTGGGGATGATGGCAAAGTGATCCGACACTTTGGCGTTGTCAAACACACGCTTGTTGGGCTTGATGTAGCCATCGTTGACCGCCTTGCGGGCGTGCATGGCCAGCTCGCGCAGCGGGCCGGGCAGGTCCTCGTTGGCGATCATGTTCATGGTGTCCTTGACCACGCTCACGTAGTCTTCGGGCAGCGCGCGCGAGTCGGTACGAGGGTAGGTCAGCACCTTGTGCTTTTCGTACAATGCCTGGGCCAAGCCCAGCGTGGTCTTGGCAGAAAAACCAAAGCGCGAGTTGGCCTCGCGTTGCAGCGTGGTCAGGTCATACAGCAAAGGGCTGGCTTGGCTTGATGGCTTGGCCTCTTCCGTCACCGTGGCGGCTTGGCCCTTGACGGCGTCGGCAATGGCCTGGGCTTCAGCAGCAGACCAAACCCGGTCGGCCTTGAGCTCGGCTTCCAGCGAGCCATCGACCGCGGCCTTGTCTTTCTTGAAGTCAGGGTTGAACCACTTGCCGTCGTACTGGCCGGCTTGCGCGTCGAACGTGCCGCGCACTTCCCAGTAATCACGGAACACGTGCTTGCGGATTTTTTCTTCCCGCTCTACCACGATCGACAGGGTCGGCGTTTGCACACGGCCCACGGTGGTCAAGAAGAAGCCCCCGTCGCGCGAGTTGAACGCCGTCATGGCGCGCGTGCCATTGATGCCCACCAGCCAGTCGGCCTCCGAGCGGCAACGTGCGGCATTGGCCAGCGGCGTCATTTGCTCGTCGGTGCGCAGCTTGTCAAAGCCTTCGCGGATGGCCTGCGGGGTCATGCTTTGCAGCCACAAGCGGCTCACCTCTTTGCCCAGGCCTTTGGCCCGCAGCGTGGCGGTGCTGTCTTGCGCGTACTGCGCGATCAAGCGGAAGATCAACTCACCTTCGCGCCCCGCGTCACATGCGTTGATCAGGCTGGTCACGTCTTTGCGCTTGATCAGCTTGACCAGGGCATTGAGGCGTCCCTTGTTCTTGTCGATCGGGTTGAGATCGAAGTGCGGTGGGATGACGGGCAGGTTGGCGAAACTCCACTTGCCACGCTTGACGTCGAACTCATCGGGCGCTTTGATCTCGACCAAGTGACCCACGGCGGAGCTGACCACATAGTGCTCGCTCTCAAAGTAGTCGTCGTGTTTGTCGAACTTGCCATCGATCGGCGTGAGGGCACGCACGATGTCTTGGGCAACCGAAGGTTTTTCTGCAATGACCAGGGCTTTGCTCATGGGCGTGTTTATAGCGTCAATCCGTTCTTACAATCGGGCTTCTCGCGCGCACGCATGCACACAGGTGCACACATGCAGGCGCGCGCGCCCACCAATTCAATGTACCCAAACTGGCCGATGACGCAAGCTGCGAAAAAAACCACGCCCGCCGCCCGAAAAGCCGCCGCATCGTCAAACCCCACCCGCGGCCCTCGCACACAGGTGCGTGAATCGGGCGTGCATGGCAAGGGCGTCTACGCGATCCGGCCTTTGAAAGCGGGTGACACGGTCTTGGAGTACAAGGGGGAGATCATCACCTGGGAAGAGGCTCTGGATCGCCACCCACACGACCCCGAGCAGCCAAACCACACTTTTTATTTCCACCTCGATGACGGCCATGTGATCGATGGCAAACACCAGGGCAACTCGGCCAAGTGGATCAACCACGCCTGCGAGCCCAACGTCGAGGCCGAGCAAAACGGCATGCGCGTCTTCCTCAAGGCCTTGCGCGACATCGAGGTAGGCGAAGAACTCTTCTTTGACTACGGCCTGATCATCGACGCCCGCATGACCGCCAAGCTCAAGAAGGAATACGCCTGCTGGTGCGGCGCCGCCACCTGCCGAGGCACGATGCTGGCCCCCAAGCGCAAGCGCTGAGGCATCGCAGCGAGCACGCGAGCCAGATGCACCCGCACATGCACGCCCCCGCCCTGCCCTTGCTGGCCGTCATGGCCGACCTCAACGCCGCAGCCGAGCGCATCTGGCAAGACAGCATCGGGCATTGCCCCGGCTTGAGCATCGACGTGCTGCCCGAGGTGGGCTCGACCAACACCGCCCTGATGGCGCGCGCGCGTCACGGTGATGTGGCGCCTTGCGTGATGGCCGCCGCTCAACAAACGGCGGGCCGTGGCCGACAAGGCCGCAGCTGGCAGGCGGCGCTGGGCGACACGCTCACCTTCTCGTTGGCCCTGCCCTTGCGCTTGGACACCGTCCCCGGTGGCGGCAGCGCCTTGTCGCTGGCCGTTGGCCTGTCGGTGGCGCAAGCGCTCGCATCGGGTCTGTGCGCCATGGCGCCAGACGCCAACTTGCCCATCGGTCTGAAGTGGCCCAATGACCTGTACCTGGGCGGCCTCAAGCTGGGCGGCATCTTGATCGAAGCCACGCCGGCACCGGCCTTGGCCGAAGGGCAGCGCTGGGTCGTGATCGGCTTGGGGCTCAATGTGCGCCAAGCGCCCGATGGTGCGGGCGCTTTGTGGACGCACCACCCCGCGTGTGGCCCACGCGTGAGCCAGCCCAGCATCGGGCAGGTCTGGTCGTGGCTGGTGCCCGCCTTGATCCGCGACGTGCAGCGGTTCGAGCGCGCCGGCTTTGCCCCCTTGCAAAGCGCCTATGCCGCGCACGACGTCTTGCAAGGTCAAACGGTTGACCTGTGGACCACAGCGGGCCACACGCCCCAGCAAGGCCACCCACCGGACCAGACTGGCGTGGCCCGCGGCATCGACGCGACCGGCGCCCTGCTCGTGCATACTGACCACGGGCCACGATCGTGGACCAGTGGCGACGTCAGCGTGCGCCTTCAACCATCCACACTGACCTGACCGATGCTGCGTTCCCTTGTGCTGATTTTGTTGCTGGTCAACACGGGCTTTTTTGCGTGGAGCCACGGCTGGCTCAACGGCATCGTCGGGGTGCAGCCTGAAGCCCAACACGAACCTCAGCGCCTGCAGCGAGAAGTGCAGGCAGACAAGCTCGTGGTCCTCGGGGCGCCTTCGGTCACCCTGGCGTCCGCGTCGATCGCAGCGGCCCAGGCCCAGGCGCCTGCCAGCGCCATGCCAGCCGATGCCGCAGCCAGCGCTGAAGCGGCACAAGCGGCGGCTTCGACGGCCTCGTCCACCAGCGTGTCTGCTGACACAAGCAAGCCACGTGACGGCACCCTGTGCATTGAAGCAGGGCCATTCACACCCGGCGAATTCGCCGCTGCAGAAAGCCACTTGCGCACCACCTTGCCAGCGGGCAGCTGGACCTCAGACCATGTGGCCGTGGCAGGCCAGTGGCTGATCTACATGGGCCCCTACCCTGACCCCGACCAACTGGAGCGCAAACAAGCCGAGCTGCGCCGCATCAAAGGGCTGTTGTTCGAAGAAATCAACAGTCCAGGCAACTTGGCGCACGGCCTGTCTTTGGGGCGCTTCAACCAGCTGACCAAGGCGGAAGCCGCTTTGAATGTGGTGAAGACCCGGGGCGTTCGCAGCGCCCGCATTGTGATGCTCCGGCCCGCCATGGACGTGCAGGTTTTGCGCGTGCCTCAGGCCAGCGAACGCATGCAAGTTGACCTCGCCAGCATGAAGCTGCCGCAAGGCAAAGGCTTCACAGCCTGCCGCTCTTGACCTGGGGCCGCAACGCCGCGCCGCACGCCATCGACGCGATCACAAGCAGGGCCAACAAGCCCAGCTCATCCACCGCGCCGCCCCCGCCTCCGCCACCACCCGCGGTGGGCGTCGTCG
>JAVLFO010000273.1:0-1540 GCA_046052805.1 Aquabacterium sp.
GACCGCTCGGTTTCAGAAGACCAGATCGATGAGATCAAAAACATCCTGACCGCGACCCCCGGCGTGTTTGGCGTGCACGACCTGCGCACCCGCAAGATGGGCGACATGATCATGGTCGATGCCCATTTGGAGGTCGACGGCAGCCTGTCTGTGCGCGAAGGCCACGACATCGCAGCCAATGCACGCGACCGCGTCATGCAGCAGTTGCCAGTGCTGGACGTGATGGCCCACTTAGACCCGATTGAACGCCCTGTCGCTTGAAGCGCGGGACGCCATCAACATCAACCCACAATTTGAGCGCAGACCCGGTTGCGCCCTTCGCGCTTGGCTTGGTACAAGGCCGCGTCAGCACCTGAGACCAGGCCGGTGGTGATTTTGTCGAAGCCAGCGCGGGTGCAAGACACGCCAATGCTGATGGTGAGCACGCGTGAGGCGTTTGAACTCTCGTGGCGGATGTGGAGGTTTTCAAGTGCCTCACGGATGCGCTCAGCAACCATCACCGCGTGGTGCAACTCGGTGTTGGGCATCACGGCGATGAACTCTTCGCCGCCATAACGGGCAATCAGGTCGCCAGGGCTTCGAAGATGGGTCTTGAGGACCTGTGCCAAGGCCTTGAGGCAATCATCACCCGCAGGGTGACCGTACCGGTCGTTGTACTTCTTGAAGTGGTCGACATCCACCATCAAGATGCACATGTTGTGCTGGTCGTACTGGGCTCTGGCCCAGATCTGCTCCAGGTACTCCTGAAAGTGGCGGCGATTGTGCAAGCCCGTCAAGCTGTCGATGCGCGAAAGCTCTTTGAGCCGCTCATGCGCTCGGGTCAGGTCTTCAATGAGCAAACGCTCGCGCAGCGTCAACAAGTAACGCCTGCGCTCGTCGCGCTCCATCAGGTAATTGGCGCTCAGCGTGAACAAGGCCGTGGAAGACACCAGCGACACAATGGGCCACAGCAGGCGTTGTGGAAACTGGGGCAACACAATCACCCCCACCACGTGGATGGCCGCCAGCGAGATCGACAAAACTGCCGCATACCAAAAACGCAAGCGTTGAACCACGTTGCCGTAGATCATCACCACGATGAAACCCACATGGTAGAAATGCGCATACTCACTGCGGGTGCTCGAGAGGATGTAGGCCAGGCTGGCAGCAGCCGTGAGCCCAGAAGCCAGCACCACGCCTTCTACCGCAGCCGGTGAGAGTTGCCGCACAACCCACTGCGGCCGGCGCCAAGCCAGGCACAGCAAACTCAGCGAAATGGGCGTAAAAAACCCCAAACGGAGCTCAACGGCCAGCGAAAAAACGTCTCTGGCCATCAGGTAGTCCACCAGCAAGAAGCCGTTGTAGATCACCAAAGAAATCAAACCGCTGATCAAGAAGTGGCGCAGCCGTGAGGGCATGCCATCGCGCAAAAACTGCTCTTCCAGTTGGGGCGGAAACACCATCCACCTGAAGCCGCCGTCGAGCAAGGTGTTGAGCTGAGACATGCGATCGGATTCACTCGCTCGGCCGGGGTCTAGATCGGGCAGGCCCACGACCGGTG
>JAVLFO010000274.1:0-3749 GCA_046052805.1 Aquabacterium sp.
CGACGACGCCATGGTGGTCGCCATCGTCGACAAGCTGATCAAGCAGCGCAAAGACGCTGCCCAGCAGTACGAAGCCGGCGCTCGCCAAGACCTGGCCGACAAAGAAAAGTCCGAGATCGTGTTTCTCGAGGTGTATCTGCCGCAACGCCTGAGCGCCGACGAGGTCTTGGCTGCGGTCAAGGCCATCGTGGCTGAAATCGGCGCCTCAGGTCCTGGCGACATGGGCAAGGTCATGGGCGTGGTCAAGCAGCGACTGGCGGGCCAGGCCGACATGGGTCAGGTTTCAGCTGCCGTTAAGGCGGCCTTGGCTGGCTGATGCGGGTTCAGGCGGAGGCAAGGCCACGTCTGTCTTCTTTTAAGATCGAGCTTTCCACCCAGGTTTCACCATGAGCAACTCTGTGTCCCTGCAGCCCATTGCCGAAGACGTCTACACGGCGCCTCAGTTGTCACCCGAAGCCATGGCGTCTGCCGCCGAGGCTGGCTTCAAGGCCGTGCTGAACAACCGCCCCGATTTTGAAGGCGGCTCCGATCAGCCCACTTCTGAGGCCATTGGCGCCGCGGCTCAAGCGGCAGGCTTGCAGTACGCCTACTTGCCGGTACAGGGCGGCTACCAGTCGCCTGAAGAAATCGCCCAGTGCGCGGCCTTGCTCAAAACTTTGCCCCGTCCGCTCTTGATGTTCTGCCGCAGCGGCGCTCGCTCGACCCGGCTGTACCAACAAGCCATCAGCCTCGAAGACTGATCGGCCGCTGATGCAAAGCTACATCCGCTGCATGGACGCGGTCTCGCGCTGGTTTGGCGTGCTCGCTGCGTGGGCCTTGCTGGCCGCCTGTCTGATCAGTGCGGGCAACGCCACACTGCGCTACGCCTTCAACATCGGCTCGAACTCGTGGCTGGAGGTGCAGTGGTACCTCTTTGGCATGGCAGTGTTCGCCGGGGCCCCCATGTTGCTCAAGCTCAACGAGCACGTGCGCGTGGACGTGGTCTATGGGGGGTTGCAGCCGCGCACCAAGGCGTGGATCGATGCCGTGGGCTTGCTCTTGGTGGTGATCCCGCTGTGCGCCATCGTGGCGCACTTGGCGTGGCCTTTTGTGACCGAGTCTTTTGTGGAGCACGAGCTCTCGCCCAGTGCCGGGGGCTTGATCCGCTGGCCGATCAAGGCGGCCATTCCCTGCGGTTTTGCGCTCATGGGTTTGCAAGCCCTGGCCGAATTGTTCAAGCGCGTGGCCTTTTTGCGCGGACAAGCTGACATCGACATGAACTACGAGAGGCCGCTGCAATGATGGGCTTGGACAACCTCGCACCCATCATGTTTGGCTCGCTGGTCTTGGCGATGCTGGTGGGTTTGCCTGTCGCCTTCACCTTGGGCGGTTTGGGCCTGGGCTTTGGCTACTTTGCGGTCTCTCAAGGGATCTTCCCCGAGGCCTTCATGGCCAACTTGCCGCTGCGCCTGTTTGGCATCGTCTCCAACGAGCTGCTGCTGTCCATCCCTTTCTTCACCTTCATGGGCGCCATCCTGGAGCGCTGCGGCTTGGCCGAAGACCTGCTGGAAGGCACCGGGCAGTTGTTCGGCAGCAAGCCTGGCGGCCTGGGCTTTGCGGTCATCATCGTGGGTGCCATCCTGGGCGCCATCACCGGCACGGTGGCCGCCAGCGTGATTGCCATGGGCGTCATCTCGCTGCGCGTGATGATGCGCAATGGCTACAACATGCGCTATGCCACGGGCGTGATCGCGGCCTCGGGCACCATCACACAACTCATCCCGCCGTCACTGGTGCTGGTGGTGCTGGCCGACCAATTGGGACGCTCGGTGGGCGACATGTACCGGGGTGCCATTGGCCCTTCGATCATGCAGACGGCCATCTTCTTGCTGTTCACCCTGGGCGTGGCCATTTTCAGGCCCCAGTGGGTGCCTCCCTTGCCCGAAGAGGCGCGTACTCTGCGGGGCTGGCCGCTGATCCGCCGTGTGCTGTGGGGCATGCTGCCTTCGATCGTGCTGATCTTTTTGGTGCTGGGCACGTTGTTCATGGGCTTGGCCACGCCCACCGAAGCGGGTGCCTTGGGCGCCATTGGTGGCATGGCGCTGGCCGCCTTGCACCGCCGGCTCACGCTCAACCTGATCTGGCAGGCCATGGACTCGACCATGCGCGTCACGGCCATGGTCATCTTCATCTTGTTGGGCTCCAGCGTGTTCTCGCTGGTCTTCCAGGGGGTCGATGGCAACAAATGGATTGAACACCTGTTGAGCAACCTGCCAGGCGGGCCTGTGGGCTTCCTGATCGTTGTGAACCTGTTCGTGTTCTTCCTGGCTTTTTTCCTCGACTTTTTCGAGATCGCTTTCATCATCGTGCCGCTGCTGGCCCCGGTGGCCGACAAGCTGGGCATCAACCTGGTGTGGTTTGGCGTGCTCTTGTGCGTGAACATGCAGACCAGCTTCATGCACCCGCCCTTTGGCTTCGCGCTCTTTTACCTGCGTGGCATTGCCGACCAGATTTTCAAGAGTGGTGCGATCCCTCGCCCCATCGCGTCCAAAGACATCTACCTCGGGGCCATTCCCTGGGTGGTGATGCAGCTGATGCTGGTGGCCGTGGTGATCGTGTGGCCCGAGTCGGTGACGTATTGGCTGGACAAGGAGTCCACCGTCAATGTCGATGACGTCAAGATCGAAATGAAGATCGAAGACACTGGTGCTCCCGACGATGTGAAGGTGCCCTTGCCTGAGAGCGCCGCTGAGCCGGCCTCAGCGGCCTCAGACGCGCCTTGAGTGCGCGGGGCTGGGCATGCCCTTGCGGTAAGCCCAGGCACCGAGCATGCACAGCGTGGCGCCCGGTGCCAGCCAGAGGAAAGCGTTGACCAGACCCAGGCCCATGCACAGCGTGCCAACAGAGCGCCAGGTGCGTTGCAGCGCAATGTCGCTCCAGTCGTCTGGCGTTCCAAGTTGACGCAGGGGCGACAGCTGGGTGCGATGTGGTGCACTGGTGACCATGCGGCAACTCCTGAGGTCTGACGGTTTGAAGGCCTTGTTTCGGCGCCTGTGGGCCGCCGCTTGAACATGGTTGCAAATTTTGCGCCCATGGCGTGAGCTGCGCACGCGTCAATGCGTGAAAAAGGGGCCCTCAGGCCCCTCAAGCACATCGTCAGCCCACGTTCAGAGCTTGGCCGCTTGCATGTAGCGGTCGAAGGTGGCTTCCGTGAAGCGGAACCAGAAGTTCTGGTCGGCGCGGAACTTGGCGTAGTCGGCATACACCTTGCGCCAGGCGGGGTTCTTCTCGTTGAGTTCGCTGTAGATGTCCATCGAGTGCTTGAACGCGGCGTCCATCACCGTTTTGGGCATTTGCACCAGCTGCGCCTTGGCGGCCACCAATTGTTTGAGCGCCAAGGGGTTGCGGGCGTCGTAGCGGGCTTGCATTTCGGTGTGGGCGTGCGAGGCGGCGGCTTCGACCATGGCTTTGTACTCGGCGCTCAGGGCGTCGTAGGCCTTCTGGTTGATGAAGAAGTCCAGCTGCGGGCCGCCTTCCCACCAGCCGGGGAAGTGGTAGTGAGGCGCCACTTTGTGGAAGCCCAGCTTTTGATCATCGTAGGGACCGACCCACTCGGCCGCGTCGATGGTGCCTTTTTCCAGGGCTTGGTAGATCTCGCCACCCGGGATGTTTTGGGGGACAGCACCCATGCGCTCAATGACTTTGCCGGCAAAGCCGCCAATGCGCATCTTCAAGCCCTTCATGTCTTCCAGGCTCTTGATGGGCTTGCG
>JAVLFO010000275.1:0-13001 GCA_046052805.1 Aquabacterium sp.
ATGGGCGCCTCGTGCACCTCGCACGTTTGGGCCCCGCGCGCCTTGGGCTTGCCGCACTGATCGTTGGGGCCATGCCCCTGCTGTGTGCCGCACAAACCCATGTGCCCCTGGATGGCCGACTGCTGGCCTGCGGCGATGACGCCCCACCCGTGCTCAACAGCCGCTACAACAAAGGCGCCAACGGCGATGCGCCGCCAGCCGACCAGTTGCAGGCCCTCGGGCGCAAGATCTTTTTTGACCCTGGCTTGTCGGCATCCGGCAAACAGTCGTGCGCTAGCTGCCACAGTCCGGCACATGCGTACGGACCGCCGAACGGCATCTCAGTACAGCTTGGCGGCCCCAAGCTCAATGAACAGGGCGTACGCAGCAGCCCCTCCTTGCGTTACGTGCACGCACCACAGGCCTTCACCGAACACTACGTGGACCTGATGGACAACAACGGCCAAGACAGCGGGCCCGCCGGCGGGCGCACGTGGGATGGCCGCGTCAACCAAGCCCGAGAGCAGGCCTTGATGCCTTTGCTGGACCCGAAAGAAATGGCCAACGCCAGCCTCAGCGAGGTCGTGACACGCTTGCGCAAAGCGCCTTACGCCGCCGAGTTCAATGCCCTCTTGAGCCCACCCGGCACCCGCATCCTGGACGACGAAGAAGGCGTCATCAGCTGGCTGACCACCGCCATCGAGTTTTTCGAGCAATCGCCCGAAGACTTCCATCCCTTCACCAGCAAATACGACGCCTACTTGCGCGGTCAGGCCCACTTGAGCACGGCCGAGCAACGCGGCTTCAAGCTCTTCAACGACAAGAACAAGGGCAACTGCGCCACCTGCCACCCCAGCGTGGCCACCTCATCCACCTTCATCTACCCGCGCTTCACGGACTTCGAGTTCTTCGCTTTGGGCGTGCCTCGCAACCGCCAACTCAGCGCCAACCGCAACCCCGCTTTTTATGACCTGGGCTTGTGTGGGCCGATGCGCCACGACCTGGTCGACCAAACGGCCTACTGCGGCCTGTTTCGTACACCGACCCTGCGCAATGCCGCCCTTCGCCAGAGCTTCTTCCACAACGGCGTTTTGCATTCGCTGCGCGAGGTCGTTGACTTCTACGTGACACGCGACATCACGCCCGAGCGCTGGTACCCCAAAGACGCCCAAGGACGGGTCATGCGCTATGACGACATGCCCGCGCCTTACCGGGACCATGTGAACCAAGACGCGCCGTTCAAGCCCCTGCCCGGCAACAAGCCACGCCTGTCTGAGCGCGAGATCCAAGACCTGATGGCCTTTCTCAACACCTTGTCAGACGGGTATGGCACTCCACCCACACGCCCTGCTGATCGGACCATGCGCAGCCATTCACCGCGTCACCTTGCCACGGCAAGATGAACGCAGGTCGGTTGTGCAGACCTGCGCGCGGCGCCATCACAACCGTGGTTGACTTCCCTCATTGAGCTGTCCAAGATGAAACCCGTGTTCACCCCCCGCGCCACGTCTGCCGTGTCCATTGCCATTGCCTTTGCCGCCTTGGTGGCCACCGGCGCCGCCATCGCGCAAACCGACCCCGTCGTGCTGAGCTTCACGACCGTGGGCGACTCGCGCCAAGACCCGGCCTCGCCTGACCCCACACAGCTCGTCAATGGCACCCTGACGGGCCAAGACGCGCACTGGCTGCAAAACAGCAAGGCCTGGGCACGCATCATGCGCGAGGTGACAGCCAAGAAGTCCAACCTGCTGTTTTTCAACGGCGACATGATCATGGGCTACGGCAACGCCGGCGCCACTGCGGCCACGGACGTCAACACCGTGGTCAATTCGGACCTGGTCAAACACCACGTGCAATACGCCTTCTGGCGCGGCATGGTGGCCCCGCTGATCGAGAACGGCACCTATGTTGTGCCTGTGCCCGGCAACCACGAAACCCAGTGCAAGAGCACCAGCACCACTGTCTGCACCGATGCCAGCGGCAACAACCTGGCCAGCCTCAATGGCGGCAAGAACGCCATCAAGGTCAATGAAGACGCATGGCGCGCCAACATGGGCGACCTGATCGTTGACGCCACCCGCCTGAACGCTGCGCTGCCCGGCGGCCTGAGCGTGAGCAATGTCGACAACACCGACCACGCTTTGACCGACAGCCTGAGCACCCCGCAAAATCAGCTGTCGTACAGCTTTGACGTGGGCAACAGCCACTTTGCTGTGATCAACACCGACGCCACGGGCGCCGACAGCATCGCCCCCAGCACCTGGCTGGGCAATGACTTCGCCGCCGCCAGTGGCCGTGGCGCGCAGCACTTCTTCGTATTCGGCCACAAGCCGGCCTACACCTACGACTTCACGGGCAACAACGGCAAGGCCGGCGGTCTGGACGCCATCCCCGCCAAGCGCAACGCTTTTTGGAGCGTGGTCGAGCAATACGGTGCCACCTACTTCGCGGGCCATCAACACATCTTCAACATGCGCAAGCCCGTCAAGGCCGACGGCAGCACCAGCCCATCTTGGCAAGTGATCGTGGGCTCGGGCGGATCGCCCTTCGACGTCAAACAAACGGCTGCCAACCAACAGCCCTATGACCGTTACTACGCCTGGGCCAACGTGAAGGTCTACCAAAGCGGCAAGGTGCAGATCGACGCCTATGGCTTCAACGACGCCTTCGGTGCGACCAAGCTGCTGCAAAGCGCCACCCTGGCCCATTGATCACAGCTGAGCACCCGGAGCACACACATGCAAAGCAAGATCATTTTGAGCGCCATCGGCGCCGCCGCCCTGGCCGCCTTGATGCCTGCCCAAGCCCACGCCTACAGCGTGATCAACACCAACACGCCCACGGCCCAAACCATCGGCGCCAACACCCTGGACAGCAGCAATTGGTTGGCCGAGCGTTTCACGCTCACCAGCGCGACGCAAATCGACAGCGTGCTGACCTACGTGATGTCGACCGACGCAGGCTTGGATGCGGGCACCCAGTTCACGCTGGCCCTTTACGCCAACGAAGGCAGCAACAGTCGCCCCAGCCTGAACTTTAACCTCGACAACCATGGCGCCACGTACCTGACCACGGCCACCTACGCAGCTGATGGCTGGAACGGTGCAAGCGGCCTGAACTGGAGCCTGGCTGCCGGCACCTACTGGCTGGCCATTGAAGTGGGCGACAGCTTCACCAGCCCCACCTCCCTGGTCGCACCCAACGGCGCTTTGCCGGCCTTGAGCGTGGCCCAGTACACCGGTGGACAGCACTACAGCGCGATCGCCAGCACCGAGTCCTTCGGCCTGCAAATCAACGGCACCACCACACCGGCCGTGCCAGAGCCCAGCTCATTGGCCTTGATGCTGGCCAGCCTGGGTCTGATCGGCTGGGTGAGCAAGCGCCGCTGATCGAGATCGTGCCGGGGATCCCTTATCCTCCCCGGCATGAGAATCCTCGGCATCGACCCCGGTCTGCAAACCACTGGCTTTGGCGTCATCGAAGCCGATGGCCCACGCTTGCACTACGTGGCCAGTGGCACGATCAAAACGAAAGAAGCCGCGCAAGGCGACCTGCCCACGCGGCTCAAAATCATTTTCGAAGGGGTGCGCGAGGTGGTGGCGCGCTACGAGCCCGAGCAGTCGTCGGTCGAGATCGTGTTCGTCAACGTCAACCCGCAGTCCACGCTGCTCTTGGGCCAGGCACGCGGTGCGGCCATTGCAGGGCTCTTGTCGGCGCCCAATTCACCCACGGTGGCCGAGTACACGGCGCTGCAAATGAAGAAGGCCGTGGTCGGTCATGGCCACGCGGCCAAAGCGCAGATCCGTCACATGGTGATGCGGCTGTTGCAGCTGCCACGCGAGCCGCACAACGACGCGGCCGACGCCTTGGGCCTGGCCATTTGCCACGCCCACGCCGGGCACGCCATGGCCTTGATGGCCAAGACCACCGACTTGAGCCGCCGCACGCACGCCCAGATCAAGGGCGGCCGGGTTTACTGACCCTCTTTGATCAATCGGCCCGAGGCAGACTGGATCGGGCGCGCGTTCATCGGGTAGAGCTTGCTGAAGATGGCGATCTGCTCGCGCGACATCGCAGCAGGCTGCTTCATCACCATCCACAAGACGCCCTCTGAGCAGGGCGGCGTGGTCAACGAACCCATGTACGTGAAGTACTGCTGCTGCTCGGGCAACAAGGCCTTGAGGTCCATCTGGATCAAGGCGGGCTGCTCGATGTTCTTTTCGAGCGGCAGGTTGTTCCAGACCTGCTGGACCAGGGGGTGCGCTTTGCCTTGGTCCATCAACACGGCCACCACCGCCAGCTTGCCCTCGACGTCTTTGTGCACCAAGTGGGCCACCATCTCGAACTGACGGCCATTGATGCGCTCTTCGCTGGGGCGGTGGAAGTGGAACTGCAGCAGGTCGTAGCGACGCCCTTGCACCGTGATGCTGTTGCCTGGCTCCACATTGACCTGCACCGTGTGGCCGTTGTCGATCACGCGGAAGGCAGATGGGTGGTAGTCGAACTGGATCGGGTCGAGCTGGACCGCAATGCTGTCGCGGATGTCGATCGGGCTTTGGCGTTTGCCCACCGCGCATTGCTGGAACTCGGGCTTGAGCTGCGCCCAGCTCTCAGGGCCGGTGTCGCCACCGTAGGCCCAATGCACATCGTGACCGCTGATGCCATGGCCCGCAGGCACGCTAGATGCGGGCATCAAGGCCCCCTTGGTGTCGCGCACTGCAGGGCGGCGCGCGCCGCCGGCTGGGGCCTCAGCGCCGCGTCCATGGGCCTCCACATTGGGCGCTGCGTCGGGCGCATACACCGCGTTCATCATGCCGGTTTGCGGCTTGGGGCGTGGGGCGCGCGCCTGCACCTTGAGCACAGGCGCGGCTTCGCGCTTGGTGCGCACCTCGGCGATCTTTTGGTCGATCAGGTCGCGCAACTCGGACATCGAGACGCTGGCACGGGCCTCGCCACCTTTTGAATCGCCCTTTGCGTCGCCTTTCAGGTCGCCTTTGACCTCAGACTTCGCCTCTGGTTTGCCCTCGCCCTTGCGTTCGCCCTTGCCATCAGCTTTGCCCTCGACCTTGGCCTTGAGGTCTGGCTTGAGAGAGGGCTTGGACTCCTTGGCCTCGCCGTGCGCGGCCTCGCCATGCGCGCTTTCACCGTGAGGATCGGACGCTTGCGCGGTCGCGACCAGCGCGACGCTGGCCGCCAAAACGAGCAAGGTGGAAGACAAAATGAAGGGGGGCTTGCGCATGATCGATCTCCGCATGACGCCGGGATGTCGGCCTTCATGCGCAGAACTTGATGCCCCGCCGCTCAGGCAGCGCGCCGGGGCGCTGCCGGATGTGAAAAAAGTGTGAAGTCAGCCGATAGGCCGGATTCTGTGCGGCCCCTTGTCTTGCGACGCAGAGCCGTGACCGCCATTCCTCTGGGCCGCCTGTCGCCAGAGCGGCTCGATGCCACCTACCCGCACACTCCTCGGGCCAAGTCAACGTGTGCCTATTTGGTGTTGCTGCGCGTAGAGATTGCCCGTTTCACCCTCTGCGTCCCCAGCCATTCTTTCGAATGGCCTTTGACGTGGCTTTCGCCCCGCCCAAGGCCGCAGAGACTCGTCTCTGTTGCTCTGATCCTCACCTCGCGGTGGAGAGGCGTTACCTCCTACGCTGCCCTGTGCAGTCCGGACCTTCCTCCAGTGCGACCTTTCGGTCCTTGCACCAGCGGCGGTCTGGCTGACTTCACAGCGCCATTATCGCCGCTGCAGCCAACCCCAAGCGAACAATCCGACCAGCATCAGCAACAAAGACGCCAAAGCCAGGCCCAGGGTGCTGTGCATCACCAAGGGCGCCAACACGCCCGCCACCAGCCCGTTGGAGGCCGCGCCCACAAAGGCCTGCAAAGACGCCGCCATGCCCCGCCGCTGCGGGAACAGGTCCAACACCATCAAGGTGACGACCGGGGTCATCAAGGCCCAACCCAGCGCATACAGGCCAATGGGCCACAGCGACCAGCGCACATCGGCTTCAAACAGCGCATTGGCCATCAGGTTGATCACCGACACCACCAGCATCACCGCAAAGCCCAGCTTGATCTGGCGCGATGGCGCGATGCGCCCAGCCAGGCGCCCGCTCAAAAAGGCCCCGCCCATGATCCCGCTGATCGTGCACACAAAGAACCAAAAGAACTGCGTGGGCGCCAGGTGCAGGTGCTCGCCCAAGAAGGCCGGGGCCGACAGCACGTACAAAAACATGCCGTTGAAAGGCACCCCGCTGGCCAGCGCCAGCAACACAAATCGGGGGTGAGACAAGAGCGTGACGTAGCCCTTGAGCAGGTGCGCCGCCTCAAAAGGCTGACGCTGCGCGGTGGGCAGGGTTTCAGGCAGCAGGCACCAGTTGCTCAACCACAGCACCACGCCCACCCCAGTGAGGAACCAGAACACCGCCTGCCAGCCCGCGTGCACAAACAAGAAGCCGCCCACGATGGGCGCCACGGCCGGGGCGATGCCAAAAAACAGGGTCACTTGAGACATGACCCGCTGGGCATCGGCTGGCGGAAAGAGGTCGCGGATGACGGCTCGCGAAACCACGATGCCCGCCCCGGTCGACAGGCCTTGCAGCGCACGAAAGGCCACCAGCTGCGCGATGCTGGTCGACAGCGCACAACCCGCCGAGGCCAGCGTGAACACCGCAATGCCCGTGAGCACCACGGGGCGGCGTCCCAAGCTGTCTGACAAAGCCCCGTGAAAGAGGCTCATGAAAGCAAACGCAAACAGGTAGGCCGACAGCGTTTGCTGGATCTGCAAGGGGCTGGCGTGCAGTTGCTGCGCGATGCCTGCGAAGGCGGGCAAGTAGGTGTCGATGGCAAACGGCCCGAGCATGCCCAGGGCGGCCAGCAACACCGACAGGGTCCAGCGCGGACCGCGCCACAGCCTCAAGGCCTCAGATGGGGTCCCCACTCAGAACCCAGCCTGCTGCAAGCTGCGCAAGAAATCGGGCGGCGCCTGGAAGCCCACGACCTGCGCGGCGCTGAGCTCGCGTCCTTGGGCGTCAAAGAAGATCAGCCCGGGCGGGCCAAACAGCTTGAAGCGCTGCAACAGCGCACGGTCGTCGGCGCTGTTGAGCGTCACATCGGCTTGCAGCAGCACCGCGCCCTTGAGGCGGTCTTGGACCAGCGGGTCGTTGAAGGTTTTGTGCTCCATCTCGATGCAGGCGGTGCACCAGTCGGCATAAAAGTCGAGCATCACAGGCTTGCCTTGCGCGGCGGCCTGGGCCACGGCCGCGTCCAACTCGGCCACGGTGCGCACGGCCTTGAATGGCAACACGCTGGCGTGCGCGGCCGTTGGCGAGGCACCACCCAGCCACTGCGTTTGCACATAGGGCCAGGCCGGGCGCGTGACCCACGCGGCCATGACCAGCATCAACACGCCGAACAAGGCCTTGACGGCCTTCATCCAAGGGCCCGTGCGCGGCAACAAGCTGCCCGCCGACAGGCCCACCAGCAGCAAAGGCACGCTCATACCCCAAGCCATCGCATACAAGGCGCTGCCACCCAACCACACATCGTGGGTCTGGCTGATATAGAGCAAAGCGCCGGCCAAAGGTGCCGACACGCAGGGGCTGACCACCAGGGCCGACACCACGCCCATGGCAAAGACGCTGACAAAGCGCCCACCGGGCAATTGGTTGCTGCCCGCGCCCAGCCAGCTTTGCACCGAGGCCGGCAATTGCAGCTCGTACAAGCCGAACATCGACAAAGACAGCATCACCATCAGGGCGCCAAAGCCCAACACCACCCACGGGTGCTGCAGGTATGCGGCCAGGCCTTGCCCGAGCAAGCCGGCGGCCACGCCGAGTGCCGTGTAGACCAGGGCCATGCCTTGCGAGTAGCTCAGCGCCAGCGCAAAGCCGCGCCCCCGGCTGACACGCTCGCGCTGCCCCACGATGATCGACGACAAGATGGGCACCATGGGCAGCACGCAAGGCGTGAGCGAAAGCAACACGCCCGCCAGGAAGAACACCACCACGACCGACCCGATGCGGCCGCTGGCCAGGGCCTGAGCGATCTGGTCGCCTTGGGGTTCGGCGTTGGCTGCGGGTGCCGTAGTCGCTTGATTCGCCTCTGCTGCAGCAGACGCGAGCGCCACCGGGGCGACCGAGCCCAGCTCGCCCGCCGCTTTCCAGGTCAGCTTGAACCGCTTGGTTTGCGGCGGATAGCACAGGCCCGCATCGGCGCAACCTTGGTAGCCGACGGTCAAGATGCCCTCGCCCTGGGCGCCGGCGGGCAGATTCACCGTGCCACTGACATCGCCGTGGTAAACCTCGAGCACCTTGTCAAAGGTGGGATCGTGCTTGGATTGGCCCGGCGGCAGGTCAAAGTTGAGCGCTTGGGCTTGGCCACCGGCGAGCTGCAAATTGGCCTGCAAGCGCTCGCGGTAGAGGTAAACGCCGCGCGCCAGGGTGAAGTCCACCTGCACCGAGCGCGGCCCAGAGGCCTGCACCGTGGCGCGAAAAGCCTGGTCCGCCGGCAAGAAGGTTTGTGCCACGGCCGCCCCGCCCGGGCCGCACAGCGCGCCCATGATCAGGGTCAGACACCAAAAACGCCAGCGCGCCAAAATCGAAGTGGAAGAGCTCATGCGCCCTATTTTGACCCGCGCACGCTTATCCTGTGCGCCGTGCGCCCTTTCGGCGATGTTCATCTTCAGGAGCCCTGCACATGAAAGCCAACAGCATCCTTGACACCATCGGCCAGACGCCTCACGTCCGCATCAACCGCCTGTTCGGGCAAGGTGCCGAGGTGTGGATCAAATCCGAGCGCAGCAACCCGGGCGGCTCCATCAAAGACCGCATCGCCTTGGCCATGGTCGAAGACGCCGAGCGCAGCGGCGCGCTCAAGCCCGGCGCCACCATCATCGAACCCACCTCGGGCAACACCGGCGTGGGCTTGGCCATGGTGGCGGCGGTCAAGGGCTACCGCCTGATCCTGGTCATGCCAGACAGCATGTCGATCGAGCGCCGACGCCTGATGCTGGCCTATGGCGCCAGTTTCGATTTGACCCCGCGCGAAAAAGGCATGAAGGGCGCCATTGCCCGTGCCCAAGAGCTGGCCGCGCAGACCCCGCTGTCGTGGATCCCCCAGCAGTTCGAGAACCCGGCCAACATCGCGGTGCACGAGCGCACCACCGCCCAAGAGATCCTGGCCGACTTCCCCGATGGCCTGGACGCGCTGATCACCGGCGTGGGCACGGGCGGCCACATCACGGGCTGCGCCAAGGTGCTCAAGGCGGCATGGCCGGGCCTGAAGGTGTTTGCGGTCGAGCCCAAGGCCTCGCCCGTGATTTCGGGCGGCAGCCCAGCGCCCCACCCCATCCAGGGCATTGGCGCAGGTTTCATCCCCGCCAACTTGCACACCCAGCTGCTCGATGGCGTGATCCAAGTCGATGCCGAAGACGCGCGTGAATACGGCCGCCGGGCCGCTCGCGAGGAAGGCATGCTGGTGGGCATTTCGTCGGGCGCCACGCTGGCGGCGATTGCGCAAAAGCTGCCTGAGTTGCCTGATGGCGCCCGCGTGCTGGGCTTCAACTACGACACCGGCGAGCGCTACTTGTCAGTTGAAGGTTACCTGCCGACCTGATCAGCGCCCATGCCCACACCGCCCCGCCATGCCCGCGACCAGCGGCTCATGCGTGCGCTCAAGCACAGCGCACCCTTGAGCGTCGCGCTGCTGGTCAGCATCCCCGCGTTTTACGACTCGCTGATGCCGACGCCCGGGGCTTGGGCTCAGCTGCTGTATGGCCTGAGTGGCGTTTTGGTGCTGGCCACGGTGTGGCGCCAGCGGCGTCCCCACCGCGCAGCACACCGCTCAGAAACCGCATCGGCCCTGTGGGCAGGCCGGCCCGCCGCTGAAGTGGGCGATGTGTTGCTGGGTGCGGCGCTGTTGGCCGCTGCCGTGCTGCCTGCCAGCAGCGCATCGGTCGCGGCGCTGGGCGCGCGTTTGCTGCTGGCTTTGGCCACCTTGTTGCGGCTGCTGGTGGTGAGCAAACCCTTGTTCGAACACGCGGGTTTGGCGCGCCTGCTGGCCATGGCCGCAGGCGTGCTGGGCCTGTGCGGCGTGGGCTTTTACCTGATCGACCCCGATGTCGAAACCCTGGGCGACGGGCTCTGGCTGGCCTTTTCAACGGCGGCCACGGTGGGCTATGGGGACCGGGTGCCCAGCACCACGGCCTCGCGCATTTTCTCGGTGTTCGTGGTGCTGCTGGGCTACGGCGTGCTGTCGCTGGTGACAGCCAGCATCGCGGCCATGTTCGTGGACTCGCAAGAGCGCAAGCTCGAGCGCGACATCCTGCGCGACATGCACCAACAACTGCGATCGGTCAAAGACGAGATCGCTGAGTTGCGGCTGGCCCTGCAAAAGGGCCAAGCGGCCCAGGTCACACCGCTCAACGCAGACGCCAGTGCAGGGTCTCGCCCCCGCGAAGAGGCTTGATCTGCGCTTCGCCAAACGGCAGTGACTCCGGCACCACCCAGTCTTCACGCACCAGGGTGACCTGATCGGTGTTGCGTGGCAGGCCGTAGTAGTCAGGGCCGTTGAAGCTGGCAAAGGCCTCCAGCTTGTCGAGCGCGCCTGCTGCCTCGAAGACCTCGGCATACAGCTCCAGGGCGCAAGGCGCGGTGTAGCAGCCTGCGCAGCCCGAGGCGTGCTCTTTCAGGTGGGATGCGTGAGGTGCACTGTCGGTGCCCAAGAAGAACTTGGCACTGCCACTGGTGGCCGCTTGCACCAAGGCCAGGCGGTGCTCTTCGCGCTTGAGGATGGGCAGGCAGTAGTAATGCGGGCGCACGCCACCCATGAAGATGGCGTTGCGGTTGTAGAGCAAATGCTGTGGCGTGATGGTGGCGCCCACAAAGCGGTCGGCCTCGTTCACATACTGCGCAGCTTCTTTGGTGGTGATGTGCTCAAAGGCCACCTTCAGCTCAGGGAAGTCGCGGCGCAGCGGGATGAGCTTGTCGTCGATGAAGGCCTTCTCGCGGTCGAACACGTCTACATCCCCATCGGTGACCTCGCCGTGCACGCACAGCACCAGGCCTTCGCGCTGGATGGCCTCCAGGGCCTTGTAGGTCTTGCGCAGGTCGGTCACACCCGCATCGGAGTTGGTGGTGGCGCCGGCGGGGTAAAGCTTGAAAGCCACCGCGCCCATCGCCTTGGCACGCGCCACCTCTTCGGCAGGCGTGTTGTCGGTCAGGTACAGCACCATCAAAGGCTCGAACGACAAGCCCGCAGGCACGGCCGCACGGATGCGGTCGCGGTAGCCAGAGGCCTGGTCTGCCGTCAACACGGGCGGGCGCAGGTTGGGCATGACGATGGCACGGGCGAACTGGCGGGCCGTGTCAGGCACCACAGCGGCCATGGCCGCGCCGTCGCGCACATGCAGGTGCCAGTCATCGGGACGGGTCAAGGTGATGGACGAAGGCGTGGCAGCGGTCATGGTGTGGCGGCAAATGGCAGAAACCACAATTTTCTCATTTCCGACACGCCTTGTGCGCAGCTCCCTAAGCCTTGGGATGCCGCCCGACAAGTTAGGGCCCCTGCCTTAGGGATGCCTCAACGGCCGTCTCCCCAAGCCTAGGGAGACGCGCTTGTAGGCCATCACAAGCCTGCCTAGCCTGCCCCTCCATGCCCACCCACACCGGGTGGCGCAACCCAACGGAGTCTTGCATGCGACCCATCAACCGCCCATTCACACGGAGCCGACCCAGGCTCTGGCAACTCGGCATGCCCTTGGGCATGGCCTTGACCGCTCAACTCACCACCGGCCTGAGCGCCCAAGCTCAGGTCACCGTACCACCCGGCGTGCGCGTGGAAACCGTCTCGATGTCGGCAGACCAGACCGTGCTGCGCGTGATCGTGCCCGCGCCCAAGCTGCGCAGCGTGGAGACCCCTGCAGGGCCCTTCCAGCGATTCCAGACCAGCGGCGGTGGCGGCGTCAGCAGCGACAGCGCCGATGTGGGCACACCTGAGTTGCCCACGTCGGGCTTCTCGGTGGCCCTGCCGGTCGATGGCAAAGGCGGCACGATCGACATCACCCCAGAAGGTGGCATCCAGCGGCTGAACGCCCGCCTGTACCCGGTGCAAGCGCCCGACTCTGGCAACCGCTTTGACCGCACGGGCACCAAGTTCGAATTCAACGCCGACATCTGGGCCAAGGGCGGTAAAAAGCCCGGGCAAAAAACCGGCGAACGAGCGGTCTACCGGGGCGATGCCAACATCCAGGGCTACCAGCTGTCGCCTTATGGCTATGAGCCTGGCGCCGAGCTCTTGACCTACTTCCCCAGCTACCTCGTCACGATCAAGCACCCGGGGCGCTGCTTCACCTACGACCGCCTGCAACTCAAGGGTGCACTGAGCACCACCCAAAAGGCAGGCTTCGATGGCATCGACCAACGCATCGAGGCCATGCCGCAAGGCGCTGTGCAGTTTGCGGTCAACAAAAGCCTGCTCAGTGAGCTGCGCTGTGCCCCGCCCATTACCTTTAACCCTGCGGCGTTGGGTGTGCGTTACCTGATCGTCACGCACCCCAACTTCAAGGCGGCCGCAGACACCCTCAAGGCACACAAAGAAGCCTTGGGCATATCCACCCAAGTCGTCACCACGGCCGACATCACCGGCGGCAGCGCCGCAGCCACCGACGCGCAAATACGCAACTGGATCGCGGCCTACTACAACAGCCACCTGATCCGACCCAAATGGCTGCTGCTGATGGGCGACGCCGAATACCTGCCCACGCACTACGACACCAAGAACATTTGGGACAAGGCCAAGAACGCGGGTGACATGTGGTTCGGCCAGTTCCTGCCAGGTGCCACAGCCACCACCATCCCGCCGTTTGGCATTGGGCGCTTCCCGGTCGACACCTTGCAGCAGGCCAACACCATGGTCTCCAAGGTCATGGCCTTTGAAAACGCGCCGCCGCTCAGCGTGCGCTTCAAAGAGGACTTCTACAGCCGACTGACCTTCGCGTCGTACTTCCAAACCCGAGACAACAACCC
>JAVLFO010000276.1:0-1757 GCA_046052805.1 Aquabacterium sp.
GCGGTCCCGGCGCAGCACCGCGATCACGCAGGCGATGGCCAGCGGGTACACGGCGAACTGGATGGCCGACGGCGTGTGTCCCACCGCCACGTTGAGGAACAAGGCGCTGTCCCACAGCCCGTGCAGCAGCATCGGCAAGAGCAAGGTGCCCGACAGGCGGCGGATGGCGTACAGGCCGCTGCCCATGAGGAAGGTCAGCAGCACCTGCACGGGCATGCCCCACAGCGGCAGACCGAAGGCCACGTTGGGCACGTGCATGGCCGAGAACAGCAAGGTGCCGATGAGCCAAACCTGCGTCTCGCTGAAGCGGCTGCGCAGCCCGACGACCATGCTGCCGCGCGTGATCATCTCCTCGCCGAAGCCCACGCCCGCAGCGCCCAGCATCGACCACATCCACAGCTCGGCCGAGACCTTGCCCGCCGGCAGGGCCCAGAAGTTGTTGGCGATGATGGCCGCCATCGCAGCGGGCAGCACCCAGGCCCACGCGGGGCCGGACCTGGCCTTGTCGAACAGCACCGAACGCCACCAGCCCAAGGCGCTGATGGCCGCCACCAGGAAGGCGCATCCGAACAAGGTTGGCAAGGCGTACCAGAGCCGCGTGGTGTCCACGCTCTCACCGATGCGCTGGTAGTCCACACCGTTGAAGGTCCAGGTGGCGAAGAAGATGGCGAGGTAGCCCAGGTACAGCAGGATGCCGGTGCGGATGGGTTTCATGTGGTCTTTCCTTCAACCATTGAAGCTGAACACCACGAAGCCACTGACCGGATCGGCCAGCAGGTCGAACTCGCGGCCCTCGGTGCCAAAGGCTGTTTCGCGCGCCTTGGCGATCATGGCGGTGACGTCGTCGGGCAAGTCGATGCAGGCTTGGCCGCGCACATGGAAGCCGCTGGACGCGTGCTGCCAGGCGCCATAGCGGTGGTAGGCGGGCTGGTCGCGCCCCGTGCGCGCAGCCTGCAACTTCGCCAGGCCCCTTTGCGCGAGGTCAAGCCGCGAGGCTTCCGTCAGGCGGTGCACGAACACCCCGCAACCTTCCAGCAGCCCGCCCGATTCGGTGGCGAAGACTTCCTCTGCCACGTCCAGCTCCAGCGGCAGTGGGCCGGTCTTGTCTCGCAAGTGCGACCACGCGGCGCTGCTTGCCCACACCAGGGTCAGCGTCAAGGCCAGGCCGCCCAGGGGCGCGACCGTGAGCGCCATCGCGCGGGACTGGCCCGAACGGCGCGCCTGCGCATGCGCCCACGCCGAGCACGCGAACAGGGTCAGGAGCAGTCCGATGAGGAACATGGCGGTCAATGGCTCATGACTGGCAAGCGCATGAGCACGCGAAGGGCGATGGACACCAGCAGCGCGAACCCGAAGGCCACCCATGCAGACCGGAACGTGCCGCCAGCCGCCTGGTGCGCCCGGTGATGGCGCCGCAAGAGGTGGACAGTGAACAGCGTCCAGAGCAAGACCTGCGGGACGTGCGGGATGAACTCAGAAAGCACATCGGGCGGGACGTTGAACAGCACCCAGAACCAGAAGGCCGATGCGACCGAGAAAAAGCCAGCGGCACGGCGCCTCTCGCGGGCCAGGCCGAGTGCGACCGTGTTCCGATCAACCAGCCACCACGTCGCCAGGGGCCCACCCACCAGGCTGGCCAGCGCGATGGCGGGGAGCCCGAAGAGAGGCGGCGCCATCACGGCATCAGCGGGCGGAAGAAGCTGCGTTCGTAGCTCAGGAAGCAGCGGGTGTCGCGGGCGTACTGGAAGGCGGCCTGG
>JAVLFO010000277.1:0-1800 GCA_046052805.1 Aquabacterium sp.
AATGGCGAAGCCATGGCCAGTGTTGGCGTCCGAGTGCAACGACCGGTTAGGCTGTGGCGCGTAGGCAGGACTTGGCAAGTTCACCCCAGATGCGTTAGGTTCAAGTGTCCGCAAAAGTCGGGCAAGCGCCCCTCTAACGATGACCACGACCGGAAAGTTTGTTTGTGAGGCGAAGGACGGTTCGACCTACCAAGCAGATCGCCAAAAGCGCAAGCCAGAACAGGAAAAACGCTATACATGCTCGCCATTGATCATTTGGTGTAAAGGGGGCTGACACCGTAAAGCCCAGGCCCACTATGGCAAGCAGAATAGCAAGGGCTATGACAACGTAGCGCGGAATCGTTCCGGCCTCCCATGCCTTACGCGCAGCAAAGGCTGAAGGCACGATTGCCAGCAGTGCAATCCCGAGAAGTAGAACGATTGACAGCAACACTTTTAGCTTCGGTTAAAGCGGCCTAACGCCAAGGTTAACCGGCGCCGAAGCGCGAAGCGCGTAGGGCACCAACACTGGCCATGAACCTCGCGAAGCCATGGCCAGTGTTGGCGTCCGCGTTGAACCGACAGTTAGGCTGGGGCGCGTAGGCAGGGTTTGACAAGTTCGCTTCTCCCAATATTCGTTGATCACAGCGTGTATCCGCCGCGAATGGCTCTCTCTCGCAACTCAGCAACCCAAGGATTGGTTAAATTCTTCAGGCATTCTAGAAGTGGCCACCCTGGCGCTGTTTCAACGAGATGTACCAGCGATGAAGCCAAGCCATAGCACCCGTCTTCGCCAAACATTTCAACCAAAGCAATAGCTTCTTCATCGCTGATTGGGCGCTCAACTGCTCGGTATGCTGCATCAATCTTTTTAAGCAACTCAACAGATGCAGTTGCTTCTGGCGGCAATTGCCCGAATGAGGCCAGGAGGGTGACTTCTTTGCGCATGCGTGCCTGTGAAAAATGGGGCCTCTTGCTCATGATTTGCGAGTTCGCTTGGCCTGGATTTGGAAATGCCTAACGAACAAGTTCAGGGGCGCCCAGGCAATGCCCGCAAAGCGATGAGACGGGGCAGCGTCCCCTGCAACGCCCAGTTAGGCTGGTGGCAGTGGGCCGAATGCGCAGGCAGTGAGCTCGCACACGAGGCGACAGCCTGGTGTGCGCGAGGTGCTGTGATGCCAGCCAGTTCAAACAACGTTGCCATGCCGCCTCCCTTTGCGTATGGCGTCAGACATGCGCTGACGAATGCCTCAATCTAACCCACTGCACCCTGCGCGACTGTGACGCCACCGCGCAGACCGCACGCTTGACTGGTTCGCACGACTGCCGCAGGACAGGCGGCCCACAAGCCCGATGAATACTGGGTATTCCGGCAGGCCTAACGAACAAGGTAAGCGGCGCCGTAAGGAGCGGAGCGACTGAAGGGCACCGACCCCGAAGGGGTTGGCGTCCGCTTGACCGCACAGTTAGGCTGGTGGCAGTACAAAGATTGCGCAGGCAGTGAGCCCGCACACGAGGCGACAGCCTGGTGTGCGCGATGCGCTGTAATGCCAGCCAGTTCAAACCCAAGTGCCATGCCGCCTCCCTTTGCGTATGGCGTCAGCCATGCGCTGACGAATGCCTCAATCTACCGCACCTTCAACCTGCGCAGAAGCATTGCGCGGCACCCAACCCGAGGTGCTCGGTGGTGCGCACGACTGCCGTAGGACAGGCGGCCCACAAGCCCGACGAACACTGGGCATTCAAGCAGGCCTAACGAACAAGGTAAGCGGCGCCGTAAGGAGCGCAGCGACTGAAGGGCACCGACCCCGAAGGGGTTGG
>JAVLFO010000278.1:0-8430 GCA_046052805.1 Aquabacterium sp.
GACGTCAAGGCCATCCGCGAAGGCTGCACCAAGCGCGTGCTGTCGATGCTCGAGGACCTGGCCAACAGCGAAGACCAAGCCAAGCGCGACCAATACGCGGCGTTCTGGGGTGAGTTTGGCCCAGTCCTCAAAGAAGGCATTGGCGAAGACTTTGCCAACCGCGAGCGCCTGTCCAACCTCTTCCGCTTTGCGTCGACGCAGGCAGACAGTGGTGTCTCGCTGGCCGACTACGTGGGCCGCATGAAGGAGGGCCAAGAAGCCATCTACGTCATCACCGCCGACACCCTGGCTGGCGCCAAGAACAGCCCGCAGCTCGAAGTCTTCAAGAAGAAGGGCATCGAAGTCCTGCTCTTGACCGACCGCGTTGACGAGTACCTGCTCAGCCACCTCTACGAGTTCGAAGGCAAGTCGCTGCAAAGCGTTGCCAAGGGCGCCGTTGACCTGGGCAAGCTGCAAGACGAGGCCGAGAAGAAGCAGGCCGAAGAGGCCGCCGAAGCGCTCAAGCCTTTGCTTGAACGCCTGCAGGCCTCTTTGAAAGACCGCGCCAAAGACGTTCGCGTCACCACGCGTTTGGTTGACTCGCCTGCGTGCTTGGTCACCTCCGAGGGCGACGTGTCAGGCCACCTGGCGCGTTTGCTCAAGCAGGCTGGCCAGGCCGCGCCGGATGCCAAGCCCACGCTCGAGATCAACCCCGAGCACGCACTGGTCAAAAAGCTGGACACCAGCGAGCACTTCGACGACCTGGCCAACATCTTGTTTGACCAGGCCCTGTTGGCCGAAGGTGGGCAGCTCGACGACCCTGCGGCTTACGTGCGCCGCATCAACGCCTTGTTGGTGACTGCGTCGGTGTGAACGGGTGGGGGTTGGATGCAGCCCCCTCGTCGAAGCGGCTGTCGCCCGCAAAAAACGAGTCTTGCGCGAAGCTGGAGTCAGCCCAGCGTGCCGCTCGCTCGGCCCGACGCTCTTTGAGCTTGCGCGCCAGCTGGTCGCCGGCATCGTGTAGTTGCTCGGGGGTCAGGCTGGCCGGTGTGCTGGCGCCTGCCTGCCCCAGCGCCCACGAAGCCAACAAAGCGCCTTGTGGCCACTGGCCAGGCATGCACCTCAAATAGCGCACTCGGCAAGCCTCCAGTGTGGCTTCTTTGAGCTTTTGCGAGTGCCCCACGTGTTTGGACGAAGCCGTCACCATGTCGATGGCCGAAATCACCGTACCAGTGGGCGTACAAACCACCATCGACACATACAGGCCTTGCAGTCGTTCATACCAGGATCGGGCTTCGTTGGCTTCTGACGCATGACAAAAGCGCAGCAAGCTCATTTTGCTCAGCACCACATGCTGGGGCAGCGCCAGGCGCAACTCACGGTAAAGCGAGAGCTCGTGCGAGTTGAACAGCGGGCGGGCATTGAGGTTCCATCGCCGGGGCCACCGCTTGGTGGCTGCGCGTCGCGCGTGGTCACGCCATAAGCCCCCGATCAGGCCTCCCGCCAGCAGTGCGGCCAACAGCGCCACACCCACGACCCAATCGATCCGCATTTAACCCCCCGCAACTCAATGTTGGGGATAATACTGATATTCGTCTGCGACGGATCCCCCTGAACGGAGTATCGCCCGTGCGCTCATGCTGAAGCAACCAGCATGCGCAACCAGTCGCTGATGTGAATCACGCGGTGCTTGACCCGGTAGATCACCTCAGCGGCCAGCGACTGCAGCGAACTGTCGATGTGGCTGACCACCGTATCGGGGGGCAGCTTCAGCCACGCCTCGGCATCAGGGCCGTCGCGCTCTACCACCGCACCGGCTTTGGCTGCGATGCGCAGCATGGGCGCGTTCTCGCTCAAAGCGTGGATCATCAAGTGGCTGGCGCCTTGGTTGCGGGCGTGCATGATGGCGTGCTGGAACAGGCGCATGCCCAGGCCTTTGCCACGCCCATCGGGCAACACAGAAACGCCGAACTCCATGGCGCGCCCTTTTGACGAATCGCCAAACGGGCCTTTGCCAGGCATGGCAGCCAAGTGGGCCATGGCCACCAGTTGCAAGCGACGGTTGAAGATGCCAAACACCTCGTCGCGCTTGAAGTCAATCGAAGCCACGTACTTGCCGACCTGCTCACCCGGAGCTTGAAAGCCAAAGCGCAGGTAGCGGTCGTGTTCGTTGAGGTGGAGCAGGTGATCCAGGATGCGGCGGCGGTGGCGCGCGTGCAGGTCGCGGATCGGCACCCAGCCCTCGGTGGCGTGGCTGTTCGTGGCGGGTTGCGCTCCACCTGGGGTGCTGCGCAAGCCAAATTTATCAAGCGGCTGTTTGGTTTTCAGTGCGGCCATGCGGGCCCCCTTTCTGGCTGTCCCTGGTGGGCGCCGTCGGGTGGGGCGCCCAGAGTCCGGCTTGTGGCCGACCTAGGGTAAACGCGATGTTAAGGATCTTTTAAACCTCAGGCAAGCCAGGGGCTTTGGCAAATGTCACTGCAGTGAGGCTTCTGCACGGCTTGCGGCCGCTTTTTGGGTCACCTTGTCAGCGGCGGTGAAACGGGTTACACTCGCGGGCTCCCGACATGGCTGCCGGGGGAGTTGCGCGCATGGCGTGTCTTCTTGAGTGACTGACTTAGATGTGGGTTGCTTGCGTTGACAAGGCCAGTGTGTGCGACTTGAAGTTCACGTGCGCAGTTTGGCGCGTGCGCTTTGTTGCCTGAGAGGCCACCACACAGTCGAAGAAGCGGCACCAATGGCGATAGACAGTCAGTTTTTACCACTTAGGAAATCTCATGAAAACCTTCAGCGCTAAACCCGCAGAGGTCGTACACGAGTGGTTTGTGATCGACGCCACCGACAAGGTGCTCGGACGAGTGGCCAGCGAAGTCGCTCTCCGTTTGCGTGGAAAGCACAAGGCCATTTACACGCCTCACGTTGACACTGGTGACTTCATTGTCATCGTGAACGCCGACAAGATTCGCGTCACTGGCACCAAGGCCACTGACAAGATCTACTACCGTCACTCGGGCTTCCCTGGCGGCATCTACGCCACGAAGTTCAAGGACATGCAGGCCAAACACCCTGGCCGCGCCATCGAGAAGGCTGTCAAGGGCATGCTGCCCAAGGGCCCCCTCGGTTACGCCATGATCAAGAAGCTGAAGGTTTATGCAGGCGGTGAGCACCCTCACGCCGCGCAGCAGCCCAAGGCCCTGGAAATCTAAGGAGCGGCCATATGATTGGTAACTGGAATTACGGCACCGGCCGTCGCAAGTCGTCCGTCGCCCGCGTCTTCATGAAGAAGGGCACCGGCCAGATCATCGTCAACGGTAAGCCTGTCGAACAATACTTCGGCCGTCAAACCTCGATCATGGTCGTCAAACAGCCTCTGATGCTGACCAACCATGCCGAATTTTTCGACATCAAGGTCACCGTCAAGGGTGGCGGCGAATCCGGTCAAGCCGGCGCTGTGCGCCATGGCGTGACCCGTGCTCTGATCGACTTCGACGCTGCGTTGAAGCCTGACCTGAGTCGCGCTGGTTTCGTCACACGCGACTCGCGTGAAGTCGAACGTAAGAAGGTCGGTCTGCACGGCGCTCGTCGCAGGAAGCAGTTCAGCAAGCGCTGATCCTTCTGGGCACGCTGCCGCCAGCTTTGGGTTGGTGCGGCGTCCCCTCAAAACCCGCCCCGGGCTCGGCCCTCGGCGGGTTTTTTCTCATTTGGCCGCATCTTGTGACCCCTCAAGGGGTGGCGTGCGGCAATGTTTCCTAGAATGTGCGGTCTGCAGCAGAAAGGTTGTGAGTGATGATCAAAGTTGGCATCGTGGGTGGCACGGGCTACACGGGTGTGGAGCTGCTTCGCTTGTTGGCGCAGCACCCTCAAGTCGAGATCAAGGCGATCACCTCACGCAAAGAGGCTGGCCTGCCTGTGGCCGATATGTACCCCAGCTTGCGCGGTCATGTCGATCTGGCCTTCGTCACGCCTGACGACGCCAAGCTCACCGAATGCGACGTGGTCTTTTTCGCCACGCCCCATGGTGTGGCCATGGCCCAGGCGCGCGAGCTGCTGGCTGCGGGCGTCAAGGTCATTGACTTGGCCGCTGACTTCCGCCTCAAAGACACGGTGGTGTTTGAGCAGTGGTACGGCATGGCCCACACCTGCCCAGACCTGTTGGCCGAAGCCGTTTATGGCCTGCCTGAGCTCAACCGCGAGGCCATCCAAAAGGCCCGCCTGATCGGTAACCCAGGCTGCTACCCCACCACGGTGCAATTGGGCTGGGCACCGCTGCTCAAGGCCGGCTTGGTCGAGCCTACCCACCTGATCGCCAATTGCGCCTCAGGTGTCTCTGGCGCCGGGCGCAAGGCCGAGGTGCATGCGCTGTTGCCCGAAGCGGCCGACAATTTCAAGGCCTATGGCGTCAAGGGCCATCGCCACGGTCCCGAAATCAACCAGCAGTTGCGCGTCATCGCGGGCGATGACAGCGTCAATTGCCTGTTCGTGCCGCACCTCTTGCCCATCATCCGTGGCATTCACTCCACGCTGTATGGCCGCCTGAATGCGGCGGGCCAGGCTGCCGATCTGCAAGCCCTGTTCGAAGATTTCTACAAGGGCGAGCGCTTCGTTGATGTGTTGCCGGCCGGCTCAGCCCCTGAAACGCGCTCGGTTCGCGCCAGCAACACCGTGCGCATCGCCGTGCACAAGCCCCAGCCCGACACCGTCATGGTGTTGGTGGTTGAGGACAACCTCACCAAGGGCGCCTCGGGCCAAGCCGTTCAGTGCATGAACCTGATGTGTGGCCTTGACGAGCGCTTGGGCTTGAACCTCGTGCCGGTTTTGCCCTGATGCGTTGGCGTTTGCTGCGGCGGCGGCTGTCGATCAGCTCGCCGCACATGGCGGTGCGCAGCCACCTGCCCTGGCCTTTGCGCTGGGCGCTGGCGGCGGTGATGCTCGGCTTTTCTGCCGCCTTGGCGCTGTGGGCCTTCGAGTTTGGTCGCAGCTTGGCAGGGTTGTCGGCGGGCGGCGCGTCGGCCGAGGTCCATGCGGCTTTGCAGCGCCAAGCCGATGAGCTGCGTGTTGACCGCGACCGCGCCCAGTCGGTGGTCAATTCGGCCGACAGCCTGCTCAAAGCCGAGCGCGTCACCCAGCAGCGTCTGGCCGAACAGGTCAAATCGCTCGAGGCCGAAAACCTGGCCCTCAAAGACGACCTGGGCTTTTTCGAGCGCCTGCTGCCAGCCGCCGGTGACGGTGTGTCGGTTCGCGGTGCGCAAGTCGAGCCTTCTGGCCCCGGGCGCTTGCGTTTCCAGGTGCTGATCATGCAGCGCGGCGTGCGCGGCCAGGCCGAGTTCAAGGGGCGGGTCGAGTTGCTGCTCAGTGGCACCCGAGACGGCAAGGTCTGGGCAGACCCACAGCCCGCCTTCAGTCAGCCTTTGGTGCTCAAGCAATACCGCCGCGTCGATGGCGATCTGGCCATGCCGCTGCAAGGGGTGGTTCGTCAAGTGCAAGTCAGGGTGCTCGACGAGGCAGGCGGCTTGCGTGCCAGCCAGTTGGTGCAGCTGACGCCCCCATGATGGCGCCCGCTCAGTCAGGGCATTGACCGCTGCGTGCAACGGTGTAACCTCGGCGGCTCATTGTGTGGCCCGTTTGATTCATGTGAAGGACCTGCTGATGTTCGGCTGGAAGAAAACCCCTCCCATTCGCACCTTGGTGGGCGAAGGCACCGTCATCACGGGCGAGATCCGTTTCACCGACGGCTTGCGCATCGACGGTGAGGTGCACGGCAACATCGGCAACGTTGGCGAGGGGCGATCCTTGCTGGTCATCAGCGAAAAAGCCCGTGTGCACGGCAAGGTCAGGGCAGGTCATGTCATCATCAACGGGCTGATTGAGGGGCCCGTCATGGCCGAAGACCTGCTTGAATTACAGCCCAAAGCCCGCATCGTGGGCGATGTTCGCTACGAAGCCCTTGAAATGCATCAAGGCGCCACCATCGATGGTGAGTTGCGCCCGCTCAAAACCGACGACAAGCCCGCCTTGAAGTTGGCGGCCACCTCGGCAGCCGCACCAGAACGCGCCCCAGCCAGTCTGCCGCCGGCAGCCGGACAGGCCCACAAGATTTGATTTGATCCCGGAGAACACACATGACCGCACTTGCCCAAACCACCGAAAGCTTCGCCCAAGACATCCCCGTGCCCATCGTGTTCACGGATTCGGCTGCTGGCAAGGTTGCTGAATTGGTGGCCGAAGAAGGCAACCCTGACCTGAAGCTGCGCGTGTTTGTGCAAGGTGGCGGTTGCTCCGGTTTTCAGTACGGCTTTACGTTCGACGAAATCGCCAACGAAGACGACACCAAGATGGAAAAGAACGGCGTGACCCTGCTGATCGACGCCATGAGCCTGCAGTATTTGGCCGGTGCCGAGATCGACTACAAGGACGACCTGGAAGGCGCCCAGTTCGTGATCCGCAACCCCAACGCCACGACCACCTGCGGTTGCGGCTCCAGCTTCTCGGTCTGATCAGCGGGCGGGGTACAGCGCACCCAGCACACGCGGACCGCGCGCCCCCGTCACCTCAGGCACATTGCCTGCCAGACGCGCCAAGTGCGTCCAGGCCAGCCAAGCGAATGCGGCGGCTTCGACCTGCATCACGTCCAAGCCTTTGCTGCTGGACTGAACCACGGCTGTGCCTGGTTTGAGGTGCGAGCCCAAGCGGCGCATCAGATCGCCATTGAGCGCGCCACCCCCACACACGATGACCTCACGGGCCTCGCTCGCATGTGCGTTGATGGCTTGTGCTGCGCTGCGTGCACTCAGCTCGCACAGCGTGGCTTGCACGTTGCGGGCAACCCGATCGTCGACGCGTGCCCGGGTGTCCACCCCATGAGGCGCCAGCCATTGCCTCAGCCAATCGGCATTGAACAGATCGCGCCCGGTGCTTTTTGGCGGCGCCTGCGTGAAAAAGGGCTCGGCCAGCGCTTCGGCCAGCCAGTCGGGCTGCACCTCACCGGCGGCACCCCAGGCACCATCCGCATCGTAGGCCTGGCCGGTTTGCTGTGAGCACCACAGGTCCAGCAGCGCGTTGCCCGGCCCGCAGTCAAACCCCAGGGGGACTTGGCCGGGGCGCAACACGCTCACATTCGCAAAGCCACCGATGTTGAGCACGGCCACCGTCTGCTCAGGGTGCGCAAACACCGCCTGGTGGAAAGCAGGTACCAGCGGGGCGCCTTGGCCACCGGCGGCCACATCGCGGCTGCGGAAGTCGGCCACCACGTCGATGCCGGTCATCTCGGCCAGCAGGGCCGGGTGGTTGAGCTGGCAGGTGTAGCCGAGATCAGGGCGATGCCGCACGGTCTGGCCATGGGCGCCGATGGCGCTCACCTCGGAGGGCAGCACATCGGCTGCGGTGCACAGCGCGTGCACCACCGTGGCGTACAACACCACCAGCGCCTGCGCCGCTTCCGCGGCACGGTGCAGCTCGTTGTCGCCCGGGGTGTTGAGCGCCAACATGGCCTGCCGCAGCGCGGGTGGGAAGGGGCGGTGGGCATGGGCCAGCGTCTGCCAGCCAGTGCCTTGCCCGGTGGTGCGTTGCAGGAGCACGCCGTCCACGCCGTCCAGCGAGGTGCCCGACATCAGGCCGATGTAGGTCTCGGCCGGCTGGTTGGCGCCATCGCTCATGTGGACGTCACTCGAAGCGCGGCCCCGTGGCTGCGCCGGCCGCCTGCTGTTCGCTGGCCATGTTCAGGCGCTGTGCCACGTCCACGGCCATGCGGCGGAACTGGCCCAGGGCCAGCGGCGACAACTGCAGGCTTTCGGAGGCGCGCGCGATGGTCATCGGGTCGACCTGGCGGCCGCCCACCTTGAATTCGAAGTGGAGGTGCGGGCCCGTGGCCCAACCTGTGGCACCCACGGCGCCGATGCGCGTGTTTTGCTCCACGTGCTGGCCGCGACGCACGTCGATGCGGCTGAGGTGGGCGTACACCGTCGTGCGGTCGCCGCTGTGCAGGATGTGCACGACGTTGCCGTAACCGTTTTGCTGGCCGGCAAAGGTCACCACGCCGTCACCCACCGCGCGCACGGGGGTGCCCGTCGGGGCGCCGAAGTCCACGCCCAGGTGGGCGCGCCACGTCTGCAAGATCGGGTGGAAACGCATCGCGAAGCCCGAGGTCACGCGCGAGAAGGCCAGGGGCGACGACAGGAAGGCGCGCACCTTGCTGCGGCCCGTGAGGTCGTAGTACGCACCCTTGCGGCCGGCTTCCTGAAACCAGACCGCGTCGTGCACCTTGTCCTTGTTGATGAAACGCGCCGCCAGCACGCGACCGGCCACATTGCCCCAGGTCACCGGCTCGCCATCGGCCAGCAGGGCGTCGTACAGCACACTGAAGGCATCGCCCTTGCGCAGTTCGCGGCGGAAATCGATGTCGGTGCCGAAGATTTCGGCCAGCTGGTTGGTGACGCCTTCGGGCAGGTGGGCATCGTC
>JAVLFO010000279.1:0-2167 GCA_046052805.1 Aquabacterium sp.
GGTGAGCGCCGCAGTGACCGTCCAGCCGGACGCACGCTTGGCTGATGTGTTGGACATGGTGTGTGCCTTCTCTCAGAGGGTTGCGCCGTCAATCACTTGGTGCCGCCGTTGGGCACATTCAGGTATGGGAAGCCCGGCAGGAAGGTGGCCTTTTCTTGGTCAGCCTTGTCGGTGATGCCCAAAACTGCATTGCCCAAGGGGATCTTGGCGGCCACGCAGTTCGCGCCAAAGGCCTGAGCCGAGGTCACGCCCAGCTTGGCTTGCAGCGCCGTGCTGACGGCATCTGTGCACAAACCACCCATGGCAGCCACCAATGCGATGTCGGTCACATCGTCGTTCGGGCGGCGGCCGTTGGGGAAGCCAGCCAGGTCCGTGCCATCACCCAGCACGCTGCCGACCAGGGCCAGCGGGTTGCTGCGGTGGGTGGCGTAGGGCACAGCGGGGATGGCTGTGTTCAAGCGCAGCATTTCTGAAGGCGTGACGGTCGACATTTGGTTCACACCGGCAATGCCCGTCAGGAACACCGTGATCAGGTCGGTCCGGTCAAACGACGGGGCCTTGGCTGTGCCGTTCACACCCGTGTTCAGGTCGTCCACCACGACGGCGCCGATCAGTGCTGGCAAGGTTGGGTTCTTGACGTAGTTCAAGAACTGGCCATCCTTGGCGGGCGCCGAGCCGTTGAAGCGATCCTTGTCCTTCAGACCGATCACGACTTCGTTGACCAAAGGGTTGCCCAAACGAGAGACCTGCACCCACGCGCCGCCGCCGGCCATGGTGGTTTGGTGACCGCTTTTCGGCGAGGCACTCAGCACCGGGGCTTGCGGCAGGCTGGCGGTGGTCCAGCCACCGATCACGCCGTTGCCAGCACCGGTCAGGCACTCAACGGGCACTTCCAGAGCCAAGGAGGTGACGTTCTTGTCGCCGATGGTGTTGGCTGTGCCATCACCGCGCGGTGACACCAGCACAGACAGTGGGGCGTTGACCAAGTCAAAAATGGTGCCCAGGTTGACCGCAAAGCCTTCCTGGCGCTGGCCCACGAAGACCTTGGCTTTTTTCGTGCTGGTGCAGCCGGGCACCGAGAACTCGGCGATGTGCTTTTCGGCATAGGTTTCATATTCGGTGGGCGTGCCGTTGGTCTTGGCACCGATGTAGTCCACCGGCTTGAAGAACGTGCCAGCTTGCGAGCGGGTGCCACTGCGGCGATCGCCACGCACAACGGTCAAGTCGTAGCTTTCAACGACGTTCAGCGCCGGATCGTTCACCGCGCTCACGCGGCCTGCTGCGGTCAGGGGAATTGACACAGCGCTGCTGGCGGTGTCCACACCCTTGATGTTCTTGAGGGTGTTCTTGAAACGGAACTGGAAGGTCAGGTCTTCCTTGGCGTCACCGTTGTTGTCGACGTGGATTTCATACAGCGCATTGGGGTCCAGCTTGAAGTAGTTGGGGCCGCCATAAGCGTCTTGCAGAGGCTGGTAGTTGGCAATCAGCGTGACGTAGCCGGTGCGGCCCGACTCATAGCTGTTGAACATGTAGAAGTCCGTGCCGTCGACCTTGGGGGCGGTCGCGATGAACGGGGCTTCGCGGTGGCTGGAAGCCAGGGCAGGGGCTGTGGCGGCGCAAAGGGCCGAAGCTGCCGCGGCCAACAGGGCCAGGCGAGGGGCGAACGCTTTAGAAGTGAACATGGTCTTGTCCTGACTCCGATGGAGGTTGTGAAGGAGGGTTGGCTTGCCTGCTGCATGAGCAAGCTGTCCAGACCTTCACTTACGCGGACTCGGCAGCATCGGATGCGCAAGACCCAGTAAAAAAGCGTCGCAGGGGCGTCGCCATGAAAAAAGGCACCCCGCAGGGTGCCTTTGCATCAAGCCGGGCACAGGCCCGGTTTCATCGCCAATCAGGCCGCCTTGACCTTCAAACGCCAAGCGTGCAGCAGAGGCTCGGTGTAACCCGATGGCTGCTCTTTGCCCTTGAAGACCAGGTCCAGCGAAGCTTGGAAGGCCGCACCGGTGGGGTTGGCCACCAAGCTCTTGTAGGCAGCATCGCCAGCGTTCTGGCCGTCCACCACGGCGGCCATGCGGTTGAAGCTGTCGCGCACCATGGCTTCGGTCACGACGCCGTGTTGCAGCCAGTTGGCCACGTGCTGGCTGGAGATGCGCAGCGTGGCGCGGTC
>JAVLFO010000280.1:0-3297 GCA_046052805.1 Aquabacterium sp.
GTCGGAGTATGTGAATGTGGATGTGCCGGTGAACAGGTAATTCGAGCCTTTCAGCGAGAACACCTCAGAGGCGTTGGCAACCACCGAAGCCGCCTGGGCCATGCCGGCCATGCCCAAAATGATCGCGCCCAAGCCGATGTTCAGCGCTTGTGTTCCTGGCAGTTTCATGATGCGGTCCATTTCAAATACACGTGATTTCATGCAGTGGCAAAACAGTTTTGCCAATATGTATGCATTCTGTGTCACGTTAAAAGAAATGGGTTGTGATAACTGCCACTTTCCCTGATTCCGGGGTGTTAATTTTCCCGCTTTCGAATGGATTTATGGGTCACATTGAATCTATATCGTTAATAGAATATGGATATTGTGGTGCCGTTCAAAGGCCTTGCATCAGGCGTAAACCTCGGCATTTGGGTCGGTGGCTTCGAGCTCATAGCTGGCAGCCAACATGGCCAGTCGCGCGATCACGCCATACATGTAAAAGCGGTTGGGCGCGCTCACGCCGGGTTTGACGCCCGGGCGGGGCAGCTGCGTCGGCGCGGCAAAGGCCAGCGGCACAAAGCTGGCGCCAGGTGCATTGAGGTTCTCGTCGATGCCGCGCTCGGCATGCACACGGTAAAAGCCGCCCACCACGTAGCGGTCGATCATGTAGACCACCGGCTCGGCCACGGCCGCATTCATTTGTTCGTAGGTGGGCACGCCCTCTTGGATGATCACGCGGGTAACCTGCTGGCCATCTTTGACCACCGACATCTTGTTGCGCGTGCGGCGGTTGAGCTCGACCATGTCTTTGGCGTCGCGCACCGTCATGATCCCCATGCCGTAGGTGCCGTTGTCGGGCTTGACGATGACAAACGGTTTTTCGTTGATGCCGTATTCCTTGTATTTGCGGCGGATTTTGTTAAGCAGTGACTCAACTTGCGTTTGCAAGCAGTCCAAGCCCGTCTCTTCCTGGAAGTTCACGTTGTCGCAGACCGCGTACATCGGGTTGATCAACCAGGGGTCCATGCCCAAGAGCTTGGAGAACTTCTTGGCCACTTCCTCGTAGGCCTCAAAGTGCTGGCTCTTGCGGCGCACGGCCCAGCCCGCATGCAGTGGGGGCAGCAGGTATTGCTCGTGCAGGTCTTTGAGCACATCGGGGATGCCGCCCGAGAGGTCGTTGTTGACCAAAATCGTACAAGGGTCGAAGTGCTTGAGACCCAGTCGGCGTTTGGTGCGCACCAGCGGCTCCAGCGTCAGCACGCTGCCGTCTGGCAGGGGCAGGTCGGTCGGCTCGGTGATGGTCTCATCCAGGGTGCCCAGGCGCACGTTCAGGCCCGCCGAGGCAAAGATCTCCATCAGGCGCGCGACGTTTTGCAGGTAGAAGCTGTTGCGCGTGTGCTTTTCAGGAATCAGCAGCAGGTTCTTGGCTTCGGGACAGATCTTTTCGATGGCCGCCATGGCCGCCTGCACTGCCAGCGGCAGCATCTCAGGTGTCAGGTTGTTGAAGCCGCCTGGGTAGAGGTTGGTGTCCACCGGGGCCAGCTTGAAGCCCGCATTGCGCAAGTCGACCGAGGTGTAGAACGGCGGCGTGTGCTCCATCCATTCCAGTCGGAACCAACGCTCGATGGCGGGCATGGACTCCAGCATGCGCTGCTCCAGCTCGTTGATGGGGCCGGTCAATGCGGTGATCAGGTGGGGGACCATGTTGCTGCGGTTTTTATCGACGGAGAGAAGACCATTCTAGGAACTTCGGCCGCCCTCGTCTCGCGCCAACGAAAAAGGGCTGCCCGAAGGCAGCCCTTGTGTCACGAACCCGCGGGTTCAGATCATTTGTAGATCACTTGTGATAAGCGGTTTCGCCGTGCGAAGTGATGTCCAGACCTTCGCGTTCTTCCTCTTCAGGCACGCGCAGACCGATGACCACGTCCACGATCTTGAAGGCGATGATCGAGACCACAGCCGACCAGACCACGGTCACGCCGACAGCCTTGGCTTGCACGATGACTTGGTTGACGATCGAGTAGTCAGCACCCGTGATCATGGTCACGGTCGTCCAGTCAGCGACAGCCGATGGGCCGCCCAGGTTAGGCGAGTTGAACACGCCGGTCACCAGGGCACCGAAGATGCCACCGACGCCGTGCACGCCGAACACGTCGAGCGAGTCGTCCGCGCCCAGCAGCTTCTTCAAGCCAGTCACACCCCACAGGCAGATCAGGCCAGCGAGCAGACCGATGATCAGCGCGCCGCCGATGCCGACGTTGCCAGCAGCAGGCGTGATGGCGACCAGGCCAGCGACGGCACCGGAGGCAGCGCCCAGCATCGAAGCCTTGCCCTTGTGCAGGGCTTCACCCAAGCACCAGCCCAACACAGCGGCAGCGGTGGCGGCGAAGGTGTTGATGAAGGCCAGGGCAGCGAAGCCGTTGGCTTCCAGAGCGGAGCCGGCGTTGAAGCCGAACCAGCCCACCCACAGCAGCGAGGCACCGACCATGGTCAGCGTCAGCGAGTGAGGGGTGAACGATTCCTTGCCGTAACCAATGCGCTTGCCAACCATGGAGGCGCCCACCAAGCCAGCGACGGCGGCGTTGATGTGCACCACGGTACCGCCGGCGAAGTCCAGCGCGCCCCACTGCCACAGCAGACCGGCCTTGCCGTTCATGGCGTCAACCACGTCTTTGCCGGTGTAGGCGTCAGGGCCCATCCAGAACCAGACCATGTGAGCGATCGGAGCGTAGCTGAAGGTGAACCACAGCACCATGAACAGCAGCACGGCCGAGAACTTGATGCGTTCTGCGAAGGCGCCGACGATCAGGCAGCAAGTGATGCCAGCGAAAGTGGCTTGGAAGGCAGCGAACACGATCTCAGGGATGTAGACACCCTTGCTGAACGTGGCGGCGTTGGCGAAGGTGCCAGCGGCGTTGTCCCAGATGCCCTTCATCAGCAAGCGGTCGAGGCCACCGATGAAAGCATTGCCTTCAGTGAATGCCAGCGAGTAGCCGTAGATGAACCACAAGACCACGATCAGCGAGAACGTGACCATGACCTGCATCAGCACGGACAGCATGTTCTTGCTGCGCACCAGGCCGCCGTAGAACAAGGCCAAGCCGGGGACCGTCATCAGGATCACCAACAACGTGGAGACCATCATCCAGGTGGTGTCGCCCTTGTTGGGGACGGGCGCGGGAGCTGCAGCAGCGGAGGCCGCTTCGGAAGCGGGTGCCGCAGCAGGTGCTGGCGCTGCGTCAGGCGCAGACGCTGCAGGTGCTTCGACAGCGGACGCTGCCATAGGCTGTCTCTTATACACATCTGACGCTGCCG
>JAVLFO010000281.1:0-2407 GCA_046052805.1 Aquabacterium sp.
TCGGCGGTCACGAAGAAGCCGAGGTTGCGCTTGATGATGCGGCGCTCGTCTTCGGTCAAACCGTTGGGATCTTTCCAGAGGGCGATGTCGCGAGACATGTTGACCTCTTGGGGCATCCAGTGGTTGGCGCAGGTGGCGAGGTATTTTTCCCAAGCCCACTTGTACTTGAATGGCACCAACTGGTTGACGTCGGTTTGGCCATTGATGATGCGCTTGTCAGCGGCATTGACGCGGCGTGCGCCAGTGGATGCCGAAGGTGTGCCGGTGGCCTGGGCAGTGGCTTGAACAGGGGTTGCAAGCGCCGTCGGCAAGGTGTTCCGTGCATCGCCAAAAGTGGGGGGCACAGAAGCAGCAGGCGTTGACGAGGAGTTAGAGGTTTCGTCTTCCCAGACCAGCATGGTGAACATCCTATGGAGTCGGATTATGAAAGGGTGTTGTTAAAAACACCAAGCACTTCTTGACATGAAGAGACCGTGGTTGTTGCGGTCTCGCATCGAAAGAGGGATCGATGAGGTCAAGCGTGCATCTTATGGACGTGCGCGTTCGATCAAGCAGACAAGGCCACGCAACGTGTGTGTTGAGTTGGCCTTGTCTCAGAGTGCTTGCTCAGGCCTTATTGGCAGGCTTCGCAATCAGGGTTGTCGATCGAGCAGAACTTCATGTCGGTGGCAGGCAAAGATTCTTCGGCCACCACGGGTGCGGCTTGCGCAACCGGTGCCGATGAGGCCGATGCGCTGGCTGCATTGAAGCCGCTCGTGCTGTTGGAGACGGCGTTGAGTTGACCGCGCGAGACGGTCGACTTCTCGGCCGATGTGGCGCCGATGGTGCGGAGGTAGTAGGTGGTCTTGAGGCCACGCAACCACGCCAGCTTGTAGGTCTCGTCGAGCTTCTTGCCCGATGCCCCCGCCATGTAGATGTTGAGCGACTGCGCTTGGTCAATCCATTTCTGGCGACGCGAGGCGGCTTCAACCAACCACAAGGGCTCGACTTCAAAGGCCGTTGAATAAAGGGCCTTGAGGTCTTCAGGCACGCGGTCGATGCGGCGCAGCGAGCCGTCGAAGTGCTTGAGGTCCATGACCATCACGTCATCCCACAGGCCCAGCTTCTTGAGGTCGCGGACCAGGTACTCGTTGATGACGGTGAACTCGCCCGACAAGTTGGACTTGACCGAGAGGTTGCCAAAGCAGGGTTCGATCGAGGCGTCGACGCCAACGATGTTCGAGATGGTGGCGGTGGGCGCAATGGCCACGCAGTTGGAGTTGCGCATGCCGAAGGTGGCGATGCGGGCACGCAGGGCGTTCCAGTCCATCGTGGTGGAGTCGTCGACTTCAACGTAGCCGCCGCGCTGTTCAGACAGCAGCTTGAGCGAGTCGATGGGCAAGATGCCACGGTCCCACAGCGAGCCGCGATAGCTGCTGTAGCGGCCGCGTTCTTCGGCCAGTTCGGTCGAGGCCCAGTAGGCGTAGTAGCAGACGGCTTCCATCGAGCGGTCAGCGAACTCCACAGCGGCTTGGCTGGCGTAAGGCGTGCGCAGTTGGTACAGCGCATCCTGGAAGGCCATGATGCCCAGGCCCACGGGGCGATGACGCAGGTTGGAGTCGCGGGCCTTCTTGACGGCGTAGTAGTTGATGTCGATCACGTTGTCGAGCATGCGCATGGCCGTCTTGATGGTCTTGCGCAGCTTGTCGTGGTCAACGCCACCGTCCTTGACGTGCTGGGACAGGTTCACCGAGCCCAGGTTGCACACGGCAATTTCGCCACCGTTGGTGTTCAGGGTGATCTCGGTGCACAGGTTCGACGAGTGGACCACGCCAACGTGTTGTTGGGGGGAGCGCACATTGCAAGCGTCCTTGAAGGTGATCCAAGGGTGGCCGGTTTCGAACAGCATCGACAGCATGCGGCGCCACAGATCGGTGGCCTTGACGCGCTTGAAGAGCTTGATCTCGCCGCGGTCGGCCTTGGCTTCATAGGCGGTGTAAGCCTCTTCGAAAGCGATGCCGAACTTGTCGTGCAGGTCGGGGCAGGTGGCGGGCGAGAACAGGGTCCAGTCGCCGTTTTCCATGACGCGACGCATGAACAGGTCGGGGATCCAGTTGGCCGTGTTCATGTCGTGGGTGCGGCGGCGGTCGTCGCCGGTGTTCTTGCGCAGCTCCAGGAACTCTTCGACGTCCAAGTGCCACGACTCAAGGTATGCGCAGACAGCGCCCTTGCGCTTGCCACCTTGGTTCACGGCCACGGCGGTGTCGTTGACCACCTTCAGGAAGGGGACCACGCCTTGCGACTTGCCGTTGGTGCCTTTGATGTGCGAGCCCAGCGCGCGCACCGGGGTCCAGTCGTTGCCCAGGCCGCCGGCGAACTTCGATAGCTGTCTCTTATACACATCTGACGCTGCCGACGATCTTACGCG
>JAVLFO010000282.1:0-1627 GCA_046052805.1 Aquabacterium sp.
CCAGCCGCACAGAGCTACCTGAACGTGGCGCGCATCCTGGAAGTGGCCCAAGCGCAAGGCGCCGGTGCCATCCACCCAGGCTATGGCTTTTTGTCAGAGAACCCCGACTTTGCCCAGGCCTGTGAAGACGCTGGCATCGCCTTCGTGGGCCCCAGCCCCGCACAGATGAGGGCCTTCGGCCTCAAGCACACCGCGCGCGACCTGGCGCAGCAACACGGCGTGCCTTTGCTGCCGGGCTCGGGCCTGCTGAGCAGCTTGCACGACGCGCAGCAAGAAGCCTTGCGCATTGGCTACCCCGTCATGCTCAAAAGCACGGCGGGTGGCGGTGGCATTGGCATGCGCCTGATCCGCAGCGAGGCTGAACTGGCGTCTGCCTATGAAGCGGTGGCTCGCTTGGCCAGTGCCAACTTCAAAGACGCGGGCTTGTTTTTAGAGAAGTTCGTTGAGCACGCTCGGCACATCGAGGTGCAGTTGTGTGGCGATGGACACGGCCAGGTGGTGGCCCTGGGCGAGCGCGATTGCTCGGCCCAGCGCCGCAACCAAAAAGTCATCGAAGAGACACCAGCGCCCGGCCTGCCAGAGGCCACGCGCGAGGCCTTGCTGAGCGCCGCCATTCGCCTCGGGCAAGCGGTGAACTACCGCTCAGCCGGCACGGTCGAGTTCGTGCTGGATGCCGACACCAACGCTTTCTACTTCCTGGAGGTCAACACCCGCTTGCAGGTCGAGCACGGCGTGACCGAGCAGGTCACGGGTGTGGACTTGGTGGCCTGGATGCTGCGCGTGGCCCAAGGCGAGCGCTGGACCTTCGATGCGCCAGCGCCTCAAGGCGCCTCCATCCAAGTCCGCCTGTATGCCGAAGACCCCGCACGGCAGTTCCAGCCTTGTGCGGGCACCTTGACCGAAGTGGTCTTCCCGCTGGATGCCCGCATCGAGACCTGGGTGTCGCGTGGCAGCGAGGTGCCACCGAACTACGACCCCATGATCGCCAAGCTGATCGTGACTGGGGTTGACCGCACGGACGCGGTGCGCAAGCTGCAGCAGGCCTTGGCCGACACGCGCTTGGCCGGCATCGAAACCAACCTGCGTTACCTGCGCGCCGTGGTGGCCGATGAGGTGTTCACCAGCGGCCAGGTCATCACAGCCACTTTGGGCCGCTTGAGCTGGCACCCACATGCATTTGAAGTGCTCGAAGGCGGCGTGCAGACCAGCGTGCAAGACCACCCGGGCCGCACGGGCCATTGGGACGTGGGCGTGCCCCCATCAGGCCCCATGGACGATCTGGCCTTGCGCTTGGCCAACCGCCTGGTCGGCAATGCCCCTGATGCCGCAGGCCTGGAATGCACGCTGAGCGGCCCCACGCTGCGCTTTCACAGCGCGGCCGTGGTGGCGGTGTGTGGCGCCAACATGGCGGCCACCTTGAACGACCAGAGCGTGCCGATGTGGCAAGCTGTGTCGGTGCCAGCCGGTGGCGTGCTGCGCCTGAGTGCGGTGCAAGGCGCGGGCACACGCTGCTACCTGGCCGTGCAAGGTGGCCTGGACGTGCCCCTGTACCTGGGCAGCCGCTCGACCTTCACCTTGGGGCAGTTCGGTGGACACGCCGGCCGCACCTTGCGCGCAGGCGACATGC
>JAVLFO010000283.1:0-15845 GCA_046052805.1 Aquabacterium sp.
CGGCGCCCGCCATCGTCACACCCGCGCCGGCTCAGCCCAACAAGGTCACCCAAGGACCATGGCGAGCCAAGCCAGCCCAGCCGCCCCAATCGCCCCAAACGCAGAAAGCGCCCAAAGCGCCCTTGGCGGCCAAGTACCTGGGCCACGGCGCCATGCGCGTGCAGTCGTCCAGCACGGGCCGGCTGTACCGCTTCGATGGCCATGGCGACCGCCAAAACGTGGATCCGCGTGACGAGCTGATGTTGCGCCGCATGCCCGACCTGTGGGTGGGCTGACTTGGGCAGTGCGGGGCAAGCAGACTGCGGGCGGTTTACAGTGGCACGATGGACACCACGGTCACCCACACCCCCCCCGCTGCCGAGCGCAGCGCCCGCCAACAAGCCGTGGTCAAGGCCCTGCTCAAGGTGCTGCCAGCCCACTGTGTGCTGTGGCAAGACGAGGCCGTGACACCGTTTGAATGCGATGGCCTGAGCGCCTACCGCCAGCGCCCACTGGCCGTGGCCCTGCCCGAAACGCACGCCCAAGTGGGCGCGGTGCTGGCCGCCTGCCATGCCTTGCAAGTGAGCGTGGTGGCACGAGGCGGCGGCACCGGCCTGTCAGGCGGGGCCATGCCATTGAGCATGGGCGTGACCTTGTCGCTGGCCAAGCTCAATCGCATCGTTCACATCGACCCCCTGGCGCGCACCGCCGTGGTCGAGTGCGGCGTGCGCAACCTGGCCATCAGCGAGGCCGCCGCCCAGCACGGTCTGTATTACGCGCCCGACCCCAGCAGCCAGATTGCCTGCACCATTGGTGGCAATGTGGCCGAGAACGCCGGAGGCGTGCACTGCCTGAAGTACGGCCTGACGGTGCACAACGTGATGCGCGTGCGCGGCTTCACGGTCGAGGGCGAGGTGCTGGAGTTGGGCAGCGAAGCGCTCGACAGTGCGGGCCTGGACCTCCTGGCCGCCTTCATTGGCAGCGAGGGCTTGCTGGGTGTGGTCACCGAGATCACCGTGCGGCTCTTGCCCAAGCCCCAGGTGGCGCGATGCCTGATGGCCAGCTTTGACGACGTCGGACGTGCGGGCGACGCCGTGGCCGCCATCATCGGCGCAGGCCTGATCCCGGCGGGACTGGAGATGATGGACAAGCCCATGACCGCTGCGGTGGAAGACTTCGTGCACGCGGGCTACGACCTCGATGCCGCCGCCATTTTGCTGGTCGAGAGCGATGGCACGCCCGAGGAGGTCGAAGAAGAGATCGAGCGCCTGAGCGCCGTGCTGCAAGCGGCGGGCGCCACGCGCCTGGAATGCAGCCAGGACGAGGCCGAGCGCCTGCGCTTTTGGAGCGGACGCAAGAACGCCTTCCCGGCCACGGGCCGCATCAGCCCCGACTACCTGTGCATGGACGCCTCCATCCCGCGCAAGGCGCTGGCCACGATGCTGCAAGCCATCGAAAAAATGCAAGACACGCATGGCCTGCGCTGCGTCAACGTCTTCCATGCGGGCGACGGCAACATGCACCCTTTGATCTTGTTCAACGCCAACGACCCCGACGAGCTGGCGCGCGCCGAAGCCTTTGGCAACCAGATCTTGCGGCAGGCCGTGGCCCTGGGCGGCAGCATCACGGGCGAGCATGGCGTGGGCATTGAAAAGCTCGACGCCATGTGCGTGCAGTTCTCAGATGCTGAGCGAGGACAGATGCTGGCCTTCAAGGCGGCGTTTGACCCGCAAGGCCTGCTCAACCCAGGCAAGGCCATTCCGATGCTGGCACGCTGCGGTGAGGTGCGCGCCGCCCCTGGGCAACGCATGGGTCAAACACCCGCACTGGCCGAGGCCTTGGCCACCTTGCCACGCTTTTGAGCGTTCAAGCTGCCGGGCTGGACGCCACGCGCTGGCGGGCTTGGTAAAGCGTGTCGAGCGTGATGTGGCGCACCTCGAGCTTGCTTTGCTCGACATGGGCGCGCAGCAGGCGCAAGGCCTCTTCGCTGCGGCGGCGCGTGATGGCGCGCAGGATGCGGGCGTGCTCTTCGTAGGTGGCTTCGACGCGGTTGGGCTTGGTGAAGTCCAGCCGGCGGATGATGCGGATGCGCTCGGTGATGTCGTCGTGCACCTTCACCATTTCGGCGTTGCCAATGGCGCGCACCAAGGCCGAATGGAAAGCCTCGTCTAAGCGATCGACGGCGATGAAGGCGTGCTGGCGCTCGTGCGGCTTGACCAACCAGACCTCGGCCAGCTCGGTCAGCACGGGTCGGTCTTCGAGCTCGCACAGGCGCGCCACGGCGTGGGTTTCGAGCAGCACGCGCAGGTCGTAGAGCTGGTCAAAGGCCTCGAAGTCGAGCGGCGCCACCTGCCAGCCGCTTTTGGGAAAGACCAGCAAAAAGCCCTCGCGCTGCAGACGCTGCAAGGCCTGGCGCAGCGGGGTGCGGCTGACCTGCACGCGGTTGGCCAGATCGCTCTCAGAGAACCGGTCGCCGGGCAGCAGCACGAAGTCAAAAATGAGTTGCTTGATCTGGGCGTAGACCCGCTCTGCCAAGGTGGTGGCGGGCAAGGTGGGCGAGGCAGGCACAGAGACCAGTGTCATGGGCGTCGTCAGGAGGCAGCAGGCAATGAGGGGTCAGGGATCATGCTGACATGGGCCGAGACGATACGCCATCCCTCTTCAAAGCGAACCCAGGTCTGCGTTTGGTAGCCACGCAAAGGTGTGTCGCTGCGTTCAAAACGGCACATCGCCACGGCCATGTCCAAGCCGAACGCTGTGATGCGCACATCGTGCAAGCTGCGCGTGAATTGGGGCGCAGGCACGCCAGCGCGGTAAGCCACCAGTGCAGCATGGCCCAATTGCTCGTCGGCAATGCCGTAGCGGGTCACGAGGTCGCTGTGCCAGAAAAAGCCATTGAGCGCCGCCACATCGTTGGCCATGAAGGCCGTTTCGTAGCGCACGAAGATGTCGGTGATCTCTTTGACCACGTCGCTGAGGTTGATGGCGCCTTGCGGGATGCTCATGCTGCGGCCTGCGCTTGGCGGTGAGCGATGTAGGCGCGCCAGCCACCAAAGTGGCTGATGTCGTCGGCCCCGGCAATGCCGCAAGGCTCGCAAATGAAACCCTTGACCCACGTGCCATCGGCCAACTCGACCGAGCCCAAACCCAAGGGCGGCGGGATCATGGCCAAGAAGGAGCCCAGCGTGGCCATCGGCACCGCATAGACCTCCAGCGCAATGGCATGGCCCTGCTCGGGTGGGGCGTCGTCGGCCACGCGGGCCAAGCCCGGCTTGGGTGGCACGGTGCCGGGCAAGGCATAGAGCTGGTAGCGCGGCGCCGTCTCGGTGCGGCACAGCAGGCGCGCGCGCCGCTCGGTGAGCTGGCCATGCAAAGGCATGCCCGCCAGATGCGCGCCCACCACGGCCAAAGCCATCATGGGCTCGGCGCGAGGCCGTGCCGACGCCGGCCATACCCAATCGGTTGCGGCGGCCGGCTGGCCGGTGTGGCCCAGCTGCGGCGCGCTGGTGCGGTGCCACGCCTGCTGCCAATGGTGGCCGACATCGAGCAAGGCCGCGTCAGAGCCACCCGGGGCGATCAAGGTGATGCCAAAAGGCATGCCGGCCTGCGTGAAGCCCGCAGGCAAGGCCAGCGCAGCCAAGCCCAGCAGGTTGACGAAGTTGGTGTACGTGCCCAGCTCGCTGTTGCGCAGCACAGGCTCGGCGGCCACGGCCTCGTGCGTGGGGTGCGTGGGCGCGGTGGGCACCATGAGCACATCGATGTCAGACCACACAGGCTCGGTCTGCGCGGCCAAGGTCTTGAGCCGGTACTGCGCCTGGAAGGCCGCCGTGGCGTCAAAGCCTTTGGCTTGCTCGATGATGCTGCGCACCACGGGGTTCATGGCCTCGGGCTGTGAGGCCATGAAGGCCTGCACCGCTGCATGGCGCTCGGCCACCCAAGGGCCGTTGTAGAGCATGGCGGCCACGTCCCAAAAGGGCTGCATGTCGACGGGCACGAAGGTGACAGGCCAAGGGCTGCCATCCTCGTCTTGCAAATGCGCCCATTGCAGATGGGCTTGCGCAAAGCACGCGGTGTAGTCGGCATCGTCGCAAGCGGCGGCCTGGCGCGGGATGCCCACACGCAAAGGACGCGGCAGGCGCGGCGGCTGAAGGCGCACGGTGTTGAAGACGACCTCGCCGGCCTGCGGGCCTTCGACCACGCGCAGCACCTGGCCGGCATCCAGGGCCGTCAGGGCGAACACGCTGACCACGTCCAATGTTTTGCACGCGGGCACCACGCCGCGCATGGGCATGAGGCCGGGCGTGGGCTTGAGGCCCACCAGGTTGTTGAAGCCCGCCGGCACACGGCCCGAGCCCGCCGTGTCGGTGCCCAAAGCAAAGGGCACATCGCCACGCGAGACCACGACCGCCGAGCCCGAGCTGGAGCCACCACTCACGTGCGCCGCGCTGTACGTGGCGCTCGGCGCGCCATAGGGCGAGCGCGTGCCCACCAAGCCGGTGGCGAACTGATCAAGGTTGGTCTTGCCGACCACGATGGCGCCAGCGGCCATCAGGCGGCGCACCACCTCGGCCGAGGCATCGGGCAAATGGGCATACGCAGGGCACGCGGCCGTGGTGGGAAGGCCGGCCACGTCGATGTTGTCTTTGACGGCAAAGGGGATGCCGTACAGCGGCAAGGTCTCTGGCGACTGGCCTTGCAAGGCATCGACCTGGGTCTGCAAGAAAGCCGGGCTGGCGCGCGTGATCCAGGCAGGGTCGGCCTCGATGGGCGTGGCTTGCCAACGTGCGAGCAAGCGCGCGATCACCTGCTCGGGCCGCAGCCGACCTTCGCGGTAGGCCTGCAGCAGGCCCGCCAAGGTGACGGGAATGGGGTCTTGCGCGGGCGCGGTGTCAGGCAAACTCATGTCGAAGGAAATCAATGGTTCGGTGAAGGCAAAACAGACAAGAGCGCCTGGCTGGGGGCGGTCCAGCCCACGATGCCGCCTTGCGCGCGCAGCATCTCCAGGGTGGCGGCCTTGAAAGCGGGGAAGTAGCTCTCGGTGGCGTCTTCCAGCAAGAGGCAGTCGTAGCCACGGTCATTGGCTTCGCGCATGGTGGTCTGCACACACACCTCGGTGGTCACCCCCATGATGACCAGGTGGGTGATGCCACGCACCTGCAAGGCTTCGCCCAAAGGGGTGGCGTAGAAAGCGCCTTTGCCGGGCTTGTCGATCACCCATTCGCCATCGATGGGGGCCAGCTCAGGGATGATGGCGTGGCCTGGCTCGCCATGCACCAGGATGCGCCCCATGGGGCCAGGGTCGCCAATGCGCAGGCTGGGCGCGCCACGCAAGCGCTTGGCCGGTGGGCAGTCTTGCAGATCGGGGTCGTGGCCCTCGCGGGTGTGAACCACAAAGCCACCCGCATCGCGCCAGGCATGCAAGACCTTTTGCACCGTGGGCACGATGGCTTGCAACAAGCTGACGTCGTTGCCCAGGCTGGCACCAAAGCCGCCGGGCTCGACGAAGTCGCGCTGCATGTCGATGATGAGCAAGGCGGTGGTGGCCAGCGCAAATGGGAAGTCAAAGGGCAGGGCTTTGACGACCCGTTGATCAGCGTGTGTGCCCGTGTTCATGCGGCCTCCGACAGCGTGGCGGTGGTGTCGATGTGACCATGTGAGGCCCCGCCCATGAAGGCGCCCAGCACATGGCGGTCGGCGTCAATGGCATCGCAGCTGTGCACGATGCGGCCCTCGCTCATGACCACGATGCGGTCGGCCAACTTGAGCAGCTCATCGAGGTCTTCGCTGACCAGCAGCACCGCCCCGCCCTGGTTGCGCACGGCCATGATGCGGCCATGGATCTCGGCCACGGCGGCAAAGTCCAGGCCAAACACAGGGTTAGAGACCAGCAGCACGTCGACCTGCCCATCGAGCTCGCGGGCCAGCACCGCCCGCTGCACATTGCCGCCAGAGAGCGACTTGATGGGCGCGCCCTCGCCCTGGGTCTTGACCCGGTAGGCCGCGATCAAGCCCTTGGCTTGTTCACGCAGGACGCCACCACGCAGCCAGCCCCACCGGGCCGCAGGGGCCTGGTCAAAGCGGCGCAAGCCCATGTTCATGGCGACGCTCAGGTCGCCCACACAGGCATTGCGCAAGGGCTCCTCGGGCAAGCTGCGCACGTGCAGTCGCTGGTTTTGTTCGCGCTTGGCGTGGTAGCGCTCTTGCGCCATCCAGACCTCGCCAGACTCGCGCTCGCGCTGGCCCACCAAGGCCTCCATCAGCTCGCGCTGCCCGTTGCCCGACACGCCCGCGATGCCCACGACCTCGCCGGCCTTGACCTGCACGCTCAGGCCATGCACTGCGCGCTCGCCGCGGTCACCGAGCACGCTCAGGTCTTTGACGCGCAAGCGCACCACGGCGTCGGCCCGCATGGGCTCGCGTCGCATGGGGTCGGTGCTGGTGGCCACCGCCGTGTCGCCGCCCCCCAGGCCCATCATCTCGGCCCCCAGCAAGGCGGGCGAGGTGTCTTGCACGCGGTGGCTGCCCATGAGCTTGCCTCGGCGCAGCACGCTCACGTCATCGGCCACTTCCATCACCTCGCGGAACTTGTGCGAGATCATGATCACGCTGACCTCGCCGGCATGGGCACGGTCTCGCAAAGCGCCCAGCACCTCGTCGGCCTCTTGCGGCGTCAGCACCGAGGTGGGCTCGTCCAAGATCAGCAAGCGAGGTTTGAGGTAGAGCTGCTTGAGGATCTCGAGCTTTTGCTTTTCACCGGCCGACAGGTCCATCGGGCGGGCATCGAGGTCGAGCTTGAAAGGCGTGGTGGCCATGAAGGCCTCCAGCTCTTGCCGCACCTGGCGCCAGGGCACGATGGCGGGCAACTCGCCCTTGGCCAGCAACAGGTTCTCTGCCACCGTCATGCCCGGCACCACCGTGAAGTGTTGGTAGACCATGCCAATGCCCATCTGGCGGGCCACCACGGGCGAGGTGATGGCGACCTCGCGGCCATCGATCAATACAGCCCCTTCGTCGCTTTGGTGATAGCCCACCACGGCCTTGACCAAGGTGCTTTTGCCGGCCCCGTTTTCACCCAAAAGGGCATGCACCGTGCCGGGCCGAACCTCGATGGAAACGGCGTCCAAGGCCGTGAAGGCGCCAAAGCGCTTGGTGAGCTGGTAGGTGCTCAAGGCCAAGGCGCCCGACTTGGGAGGGGCTTGCAGAGCGGGGTCGAGTGGCGCGGTCATGTCGAGGGCCTTTCACAAAGCCTGCAAGGCCCGGATGAGCGCGGTCGAGTCCGTGAAGGCGCCAAACACCCCCCCTTGCATCTTGATCATCGAAAACGCGGCGGCGTGGTTGCCGGGGTCGGTGGCACCTGTGCAGTCGGTCAGCATCACGCACTCAAAGCCACGGTCGTTGGCTTCGCGCATGGTGGTGTGCACACACACGTCGGTGGTGATGCCGGTCAGGATCAGGTTGCGAATGCCGCGTGTGTGCAAGATCAACTCGAGGTCGGTGGCGCAGAAGCTGCCCTTGCCCGGCTTGTCGATGATGGGCTCGCCCGCGATGGGGTAGAGCTCAGGGATGATGTCCCAGCCCGGCTCGCCGCGCACCAAGATGCGACCACACGGGCCCGCATCGCCAATGCCCACGCCATCGGTGCCGATCTGCCGGGGGCGCCACAGCTTGTTGGCAGGCAGGTCGCTCAGGTCGGGCCGGTGCCCTTCTCGCGTGTGGATCACGTGCATGCCCACCTGGCGCGCCACGGCCAACAAAGCCTTGATGGGCTCGATCGGTGCGCGGGTGGCGGTGATGTCGTAGCCCATCTTGTCAACATAGCCACCCACGCCGCAAAAGTCGGTTTGCATGTCGATGATGACCAGTGCCGTGTTCGATGGCTTGAGTTGGCCATCAAAGGGCCAGGCGTAGGGCTGTGCATCTACAAAGGTGCTCATGCGGCCTCCTGCAATAGCGATGGGGCGGATGACGCCAACGGCGCTTCCAGCAAGTTGGGCTCGCTGCCCATGAAACTGCGGATGGGTGGCGCAAAGCCGCAGGCCTGGCCATCGGTGTGCTGCACCTCGGCCTCCCACGGCAATCGGGCTTGGCCGGCCACCATGTCTTGCATGAAGGTGTAAGGGCAGTCTTGCGCCCCGCCCTTGACGGCCACGTAGCCACGGTGGAAGAACTGATAGATGTTGTTCTCAACGCCCCAATGCACACGGGCCTCGCGGATCAGGTCGGCGCGCACCTCGGCGCACACGATCTCGTCAGGGCGCCCGCCGCCTTCGGCCAGCACGGTGCCGTCGAAGCCGCACACCATGGCCTCGCCCATCGAATCAAAAGTGCCATCGCTGCCGCACAGGCACACACTGGCCGTGGCCATGAGGTTCTGGAAGGCGTTGGCCTGATTGGTGATGCGCCATGCGTGGCGAATGGGTGCCGTGTAGCCCGCCGTGCGGATCATGAGCTCTACGCCCTTGTAAGCACACTCGCGCGCCATCTCGGGGAACATGCCGTCGTGGCAGATGATCAGCGCCAGCTTGACGCCGCGCGGGCCGGTGATGACGGGGATGCCCATGTTGCCCGGCTCCCAAGGCTCGACCGGCACCCAGGGGTGGTACTTGCGGTAGTACAGCTGCAAAGCGCCTTGGTCATCGATGATCAAACCCGTGTTGTAGGGCATGCCACCGGGGTTCTTTTCCATGATCGAAAAGCAGCCCCAGATCTTGTGCTGCACGCAAGCTGCCTTGAAGGCCGCCACTTCAGGCCCATCCAGGCTGACCATGAGCTCATCGGCCGTGCTCATCGACAAGCCGTGCAGCGAATACTCGGGGAACACCACCAAGTCCATGCCACCGTAGCTGCGCCGGGCCTTGCCGACCATCTCGACGATGCGCGACGCTTGTGCGGCCAGCTGCGCAGGTGTTTCGACCACAGGCAGTTGCAACTGCACCATGCCAATCACCATGCCCGCAGGCGATTTGTTCAGTCCACTGAGTCCGCTCATCTCGATACCCCCAACTCCATGGGTGCGCCTTGCACCGCCCGCTTGGGGCTGCACGTCCACACCAAAATGGCCAGCGTCAAGGCATAGGGCACCGCATTGAAGAGGTGATAGCCCCAGCTGATGCCGACCGACTGTAAGGCCGGCCCCAAGGCGCCGGCGCCACCGAACAGCAAGGCCGCGCCCAGACATGCCATGGGCCGCCAGCGCGCAAAAATCACCAAGGCCACGGCGATCAGGCCCTGGCCGCTTGACAGCCCTTCGTTCCAGCTGCCGGGGTAGTACAGCGACAAAGACGCGCCACCCAGCCCTGCGATGAAGCCACCCACCATGGTGGCCAGCACGCGAACCGTGTTGACCGAGTAGCCCAGCGCACGCGCGGCGTCTGAGCTGTCGCCAGCCATGCGCACGATCAGCCCCCAACGCGTGTCGGCCAAGGCCCAGGCCATCAGGCCCGCCACCACCACGCCAATGGGGAACAACGCATTGATGCGCAAAGCGGCCTGGATTTGCGGCGAGTCGCTCCACAGGCCCAGGTCAAGCGACGGGATCTGCGCGGCCTGTGGCTGAATCAAGGGCTTGCCCAAGTAGAAGGCCAAGCCTGCACCCAGCAGCATCAAAGCAATGCCGGTGGCAATGTCATTGACCCCTTTGAGCGAGCACAACAGCCCATGCAGGCCCGCCAGCAAGGCCCCCACCACGCCAGCCAACAACACGCCCGCCCAGGCTGAGCCACTGAGGTAGCTGCCGGCAAAGCCCGCCATGGCCGAGAGCACCAACACGCCCTCCAGGCCCAGGTTGATGCGGCCTGATTTTTCGGTGAGGCACTCACCCAAGCTGACAAACAAAAAGGGCGTGCCAACGCGGATGGCGCCACCGAGCACCGCCACGCTGACATCCAGCCACACATGGGGGTCGCTCATGCCGCCTCCTTGTTCGATGCCATCGCGGCCTGCGCCGCCTCACGCGCCAAGCGCGCCCGACTGGTCTCATGCACAGGCAGCGCGGCTTTGCGCATGGCGCGCAGCGTGAGCCATTCGCCCAAGCGGCCTCGCAAGGCCTCGCTGGCCAAGATCAGCACAAAGGCAAAACCTTGCAACACCAGCACCGAGGCATCGGGCAGGTCCAGGCGGCGCTGTAGCAGGCTGCCCGCCGCTCCGAAGCCGCCAAACAAGATGGCAACCGGCACCACCGCGATCGGGTTGTGCCGCGCCACAAAAGACACCAAGATGCCCGTGTAGCCCAAGCCTGCGATCAGCGAGGCATTGGCCGTGGTGTGCACCGCTGCCACCTCGATGCCACCCGCCAGGCCGGCGCAGCCGCCGCCCAAGGCGCAGGCCGTGATGATCAATTGGTGGCTGGGCAAACCCACCAAGCGTGCGGCGCGGGCGTTGCCGCCCACCACGCGGGTGGCAAAGCCATGGGTTGAGCCATACAGCCACACACCGGCAGTCAGGCAGGACACCACGCCCCAGGCCAAGCCCCAGTGCACCTCGTAACCGGGCATGCTGCCCAGCAAGATGCCGGGGTCCAAAGGCAGGGTCGATGGCTTGTTCAAGCTGGATGGGTCGCGCATGGGCCCTTCCACAAAGTGCTTGAACAGGCCGATGGCGATGTAGCTCATCAACAAAGACGAGATGGTTTCGTTGACGCCGCGAAACTGCCGCAGCGCGCCAACCACCGCAATCCAGGCACCACCGGCCAAGGCACTGGCCAACAAGACCAAAGCCGTGCCAGGCAAGCCCGCTGGCGGCGCGAACAGGTAAGGCAAGCCTGCGCATGCCAAGCCGCCCAAGACCAAGGCGCCCTCGCCGCCAATGACCATCAGCCCGGCCTGCTTGGGGATGGCCACGCACAGCGCCGTGAGCATCAGGGGCGCCGCGCGTTGCAGTGTGTTTTGCCAAGAGAACGCATCACCAAACGCGCCCTTGAACAGCAAGGTCCAGGTGTCGATGGGGCTGGTGCCGCCCAACCACACAAAACCACCAAACAGCAGCACCGCGCCAGCCAAAGCCAGCACCGGCAGCACGATGCTGTCAAAGGCCGTCACGAGGCTTGTGCTGCGCATGGGCTGCTCCCGGGTTGTGAGGCTGACGCTCAGACCTTGCCGATCACACCTTCAACCAGGTAGTTCATGCCTTCCAAGGCCGGATCGACCTGCAGCATGGTTGTGCCCTTGGGGATGACCACCTTGCCGGTGTTGTCCTTGAGCTCGCCCTTGAAGATCTCGAACTGGTCTTTCATCATCAAGGCCTTGATGGCATCGGCCTGTTTGCGCGCCGCCTCAGACACCGCAGGGCCGTAGGCCGAGGTCTTGACGAAGCCCTCTTTGAGGCCGCCGCGCAAGAAGTTGGGGTGCGGCTTGCCGGTGCGAGCCGCTTCGACGATCTGCTTGTAGGGCGTGATCCAGTTCCACTCGGCGCCCGTGAGGTATGCCTGCGGTGCCAACTTGGCTTGGCTGGCGTGGTAACCGCACACGAACTTGCCGCGCTTGGCGGCGGTCTCGACCACCACCTTGGGACCGTCCACGTGCATGGTGAAGACGTCAACGCCTTGGTCGGCCAGGCTGTTGGTGGCTTCGGCCTCTTTGACGGGCATGGACCAGTCACCCGTGAAGATCACCGAGCAGGTGATGTCAGGGTGCACCGAGCGTGCACCCAGCGTGAACGCATTGATGTTGCGCAGCACCTGCGGAATCGGCTTGGCCGCGATGAAACCAATTTTCTTGGACTTGGTGGCGTGCGCCGCGATGACACCGTTGAGGTACTGGGCCTCGTCGATGTAGCCAAAGAAACTGCCCACGTTTTTGGGATGCTTGGCCGCGTCCCACATGCCGCCGCAATGGGCGAAGCGCACGTCGGGGTTCTTCTTGGCCACATCCAGGATGTGCGGGTTGAAATAACCGAATGATGTGGGGAACAGCAGCGAAGCGCCGTCTTGCGAGATCATGCCTTGCATGGTCTTTTGCACAGCCTGGGTCTCGGGCACGTTTTCTTCGCCCACGATCTTGATGCCAGGCATCTTCTTGAGCTCAGAGGCCGCCTCGTAGTGCGACTGGTTGTAGCCAAAGTCGTCTTTGGGGCCGACGTAGATCATGCCAATGGTCAGGGGCTTTTGCGCCCGCGCCATCAAAGGCAAGCCACCCAAAGCGAGCGTGGCGCCAGCGGCCCCCACACCCTTGATCAAAGAACGACGACCCGATTGTTCAACCGACATGCGCATCTCCTTGCACCAGCACATTGCACGATCACCACCTGCGCACCGCCCTGAGGCGAATCTGAGACATCAGGTGATGTACATGCTGGTATACAAGCACAGGGCGTGCCAGCACATTGCGCCAAACGATGCCGTCTCGCGCGCGGCTCAGGCTCCAGCTCAGGCAGACGCGGCGAAGCGTTGGCGGGCTTGATGCAACAGGTCGAGGCTCAGGTGGCGGGCCTCTAACTGGCTTTGCCGGGCGTGGGCCTTGATCAGGCGCGTGGCCTCGTCGCTGCGGCGCAGGGTGATGGCGCGGACGATGGCGGCGTGCTCGTCGTAGGTGGCCTCGATGCGGTGGGGTTTGACGAAGTCCAGACGGCGCACGATGCGGATGCGCTCGGTCAGGTCGGCATGGATGCGTTGCATTTCGCTGTTACCACTGGCCTGCACCAGGGTGCGGTGAAAGGTCTCGTCCAAGAGGTCCACCGCCAGGCAAGCAGTGTGGCGTTCGGCAGGCGGCACCAGCCAGGCCTCGGCCAGCTGCGCCAAGCCGGGGCGCTGCTCAAGGTCGCACAGGCGGGCCACTGCGTGGGTTTCGATCAGCAGTCGCATCTCGTAAAGCTGGTCGAGCGCCGCGAAGTCCAGTGGCGCCACCTCCCAACCGCTTTTGGGGTAGACCACCAAGAGGCCCTCTTTCTGCAAACGCTGCAGCGCTTGGCGCAAGGGCGTGCGGCTGACCTGCACGCGGTTGGCCATCTCGCTTTCTGAGAAGCGATCGCCTGGCAACAAGGCAAAGTCAAAGATCAATTGCTTGATCTGACCGTACAGGCGCTCGGCCAGGGTGTGGGCGGGCAGGTCCAGCGAAGGCGAGGCAACGTCCAGGTTCATGGCAGGTATGCGAGGGCGATCGCCATCACAAGCACATGCCGTGCCCAAGCTTCACAGCGCGCGCAGCAAGCCCTCTTGCAACCACCGGCGCAGCCACTGCGCGGCCACGTGGGCCTGCGCGCCTGGGTCATCGCCCGGCGCGCCGGCGCAAATGTCGGCCCAGCTGTGGCCCGCCAACACACCGTCGATGGCCTGCGCCTCAGCAGGGTCCAAACTGCGAAAGTGCGGCTGCTCGCCCATGCGCCACACCAGCACGGTTGTGGGCTCGGGCAAGGCCTGCGCCGGCGGCACCTCCGCGTCTTGCGACAAAGCAGTCCACAAAGCCAAGGTGTTGTGTTGCACACGCAAGGCGCGCACCGTGGGGTGCGGCAGCAAGGTCAAGGTCGACCAGGCCTGTGCGGGCAGCGCGGCCAAGTCAGCGGCGGTGAGCAACGCGGCGTTGGGGCCGTCAAAGGCTTCGCGCAAAGCGTGGTCCAAGGTGGCAAGCTCGACCAGCTCGGGGTGGTGCCCCAAGGCCGCGTCGTCACCCAGCACATGCGGGGTGAGCCAATGCGCAAAGGACTGGCCGTACCAGCGCAGGTTGGCGCAGGTCGATGGCTGCGCCGCAATGAAGGCGGTGGCCAGGTGGTCAAACCAGGCATCGCCCAGGTAAGCCAAGGTCTGCGCATGGGTGTCGCGCAGCGTGTCGCGCAAACGGGCGCGGTAGGCGTGGTGGTAGACGCCCAGGCGCTGCGATGGCGTGGCGGTGGCTTGCGCATCGCCTGGCACATGGGCCTGCACATGGGCCTGCATATGGGCCTGCACATCGGCCAAGGCCGGGCTGAGGCCCTCGGCGTCGTCTTGCAGCACGTGGGCCTGAAAGCGCGCTTGCAGCTCGGCCAGCGGTGAGGCGCTGATCACGGGCACCATCTCAGGCCACCTTCAAGGGTGAGGCTTGCGAGGCGGCTGCCCAGGCACGGGCTTGGTCCAGCTCGGCCAGCAGTTCGGGCAAAGGGGGGATGTCGTTGTCGCGTTCAATCATGGTGGCCACCTCACCGAAACGCTGGCAAGCGTGTTGGTACAAAGCCCAAACCGGGTCGGGCACCGGCTGGTCGTGTGTGTCGATCAAGAGATCGCCGTTGCGGGTATGGCCGGCCAAGTGCATTTGCTGCACGCGGCCCGCAGGCATCGCGTCCAGATAAGCCATGGGGTCAAAGCCATGGTTCACGCTGCTGACGTAGACGTTGTTGACGTCGAGCAGCAGCAGGCAGTCGGCGCGCTGGGCGACTTCGCGCACGAAGTCCCATTCGCTCATCTCAGACTGGGCAAAGGCCACGTAGCTGGACACGTTCTCAACCACCAAGCGACGGCCCAGCACGTCCTGCGTGCGCTGCACGTTGCGCACCACCACGCTCAAAGCTTCTTCGGTGCAAGGCAAAGGCAAGAGGTCGTGCAGCTGCATGCCGTGCACGCCCGTCCAGCACAGGTGATCCGAGACCCACAGGGGTTGGATGCGATCGGCCAGCGCGCGCAGTTGGCGCACGTAGCCTTCGTCAGGCCCGCTCACCGAGCCCAAAGACAAGGCGACGCCGTGCATGGCCATGGGGTAGCGCTCACGCAGTTCGTCCAGGATGCGCATGGGCTTGCCGCCAGGCACCATGTGGTTGTCAGAGATGATCTCTAACCAATCCACGCGCTGGGGCGCGGCCAAGAAGTCGGCGTAGTGTGCGGTTCGCAAGCCCAACCCGAAACCGGGCGAAGGCTGCGCCACGCGCACCGCAGAGGCAGAGGCCAAAACGGGGCTCATGCGCAGGCCTCACTCACTTGACGCTGATGTCGCCGATGGTGCCGCCCTTCATCAGGCAGGCCTTGGCGTCCAGCGCCTTGAAACCATGGCCCTTGCAAGCGTTTTGGCCCTTGCAGCTGTGCTCGGCGGTCTTGCAATCGCTGTTGCCCTTGCAGCTGTGCACGCCGTAGCAATGGACCTTGTCGCCGGCAGAGACGGCCGAGCCCATGCTGCCACCGGGGGCGTCGGCTGCGAAAGCAGCGCTGGAAAGGGCCATGAAAGCAGCAGCGGCGGCCAGGGATGCGTTGGAACGGATGGTCATGTGAATTCTCCAGAGGTGGGGTGAAGGTGTCTTGCACAAAACGCACAAGATCGAAGGGGTAGTCGGGCCAGGCGCCCAGGTCTTACAGCCCCACCCTGAAAAATCTCAAAATCTTTTCAAAGCCGGCTGTGGCTCGGGCCGCAGCCATGGCCTTGCTGGGGCGTTTTTCCGTGGTCAAGCCGGGTTCACGTTACGCACAAAACCCCCGTTTCTGGGGGAAATGCCCTGCACGATCCTCAAAACACCATCGAACGGCTGAAAAACTTGGCGACAAGGCTTGGATGCTGGGGTATAAATGCGCCCTGATTCGAACGACCGTTTGAAATGAACGATCGTTCGAAAAAACGAACAACCCTGGCCGCAGCCACACATCGCAGCGCCACACACACCGAGGTGACCTATGCCGCAGTACAAAGCTCCCTTGCGCGACATGCGCTTCCAACTGAACGAAGTGTTTGACTACACGGCTCACTACGCCAGCCTGTCCAATGGCGGCGAAGCCACGCCCGACATGGTCGACGCCATCTTGGAAGGCTGCGCCACCTTCTGCGAAGAGGTGCTGGCTCCGCTGTACGCCACCGGTGACAGCGAAGGCTGCTCCATCACCGACGGCGTCGTGACCACGCCCAAGGGCTACAAGGAAGCCTACGCCGAGTACGTGGCTGGTGGCTGGCAGGGCCTGTCGCACCCGCAGGAATACGGCGGCC
>JAVLFO010000284.1:0-1617 GCA_046052805.1 Aquabacterium sp.
AAGGCCATCTTGGACACCGTGCGTGAAGCCGGCCGCAAGTACTACAACGAGCGCTACCTGACCGACAGCCGCGACGCCATCTTCAAGCCTGAGGCCGAGTGGACCGCGCTCGACAAGTGGGTCAATTGGCGCAAACAGGCCGTGGCCTCTGACGCCGAGATCATTTCTTACCTGAAGAACACGGCCGAAGAAAAAGAGCGCGCCGACTACAACCCCGACAACGTCGAGAAGTGGAAGCAATATCAGGAGCTGACGGCAGAACTCAAGAAGTTTGACAAGCTCAAGCCAGCCAAGGGCACCAACTGGCTGACCACGGCGTTTGAGTTGACGAACAAGGAAGTGCCTGCCACCCACGTTCGCTTTGGTGGCATCCATGAGCGTCCGCTGGAAGCCGTGCAGCCCGCCATCCCGGCACTGTGGGGCGGCAAGGGTGCGGTTGAGATCACACCAACGGCCACTTCGTCGGGCCGCCGCACAGCACTGGCCAACTGGCTCGGCAGCGATGGCAACCCCTTGACCGCCCGTGTGTACGCCAACCGCATCTGGTCGCAGTACTTCGACAAAGGCATCGTGAGCACCGTGGCTGACTTCGGTCGTGCTGGTCAGAAGCCCACCAACCCTGAGTTGCTGGACCACTTGGCGGGCTCGTTCGTGAAGAACGGTTGGAGCGTCAAGAAACTGCACCGTGAGATTTTGTTGTCGAGCGTGTACCGCCAGTCTTCTGATGAGCGCACTGACGTGGTCAAGGCCGACCCAGAGAACAAGCTGTTGGCGGTCTACCCACGCAAGCGCTTGGAAGCCGAAGTGATCCGCGCCTCGCTGCTGTACGCATCGGGCTTGCTGGTCGACAAGGTGGGTGGCCCATCGGTGTTCCCGCCCATCGTCAAGGGCGGCTCGGAGCTGGGCAAGTCGGTTGACTTCAATGGCAACCGCGCCTGGACCGTCTCGGAAGACAAGGCCGACTGGTACCGCCGCAGCATCTACATCTTCACGCGCCGCAGCTTCCCGTACCCCGTGACGCAGAACTTCGACCCGGCCAATCCGAACCACCCTCATCAAAAGCGCGATGTGACCACGACACCCTTGCAAGCCTTGACCCTGTTCAACAGCGACGTGGTGTTTGACTGGTCGCAAGCTTTGGCAGGTCGGGTGATCAACGAGGCCGGCCCTGATGAAACCGCGCAGCTCAACAGGCTCTACCAGATCCTGTTTGCTCGCGAGCCCAACAAGACCGAGCGTGCCGCACTGAAGTCCTTCTTGAACGAAGAGCAAATCCTGGTCAAGCAAAAGGCGCTCAACGGCAAGTTTGAAGTGGCCATCCCGCAAGGCGTGAAGGACATCAAGAACTTTGACCCCGTCAAGTCGGCTGCTTTCGTGGATCTGGTGCACACGGTTGCCAACTCCAACGACTTTGCATACCGCTTCTGATCAAACACATCACTGACCAACACAAGGACGATCCATCATGAGCAACGATTCACGTCGCAATTTCCTTTTCAAGTCTGGCCTGGGTGTCGGTGGTGCCGCGTTGAGCGGTGTCATCCCCGGCGTGGGGGCCTTCTCTGCGGCGCACGCCGCCGAGTTGGAAAACCCCCTGGCGCCCAAGTCGCCTCACTT